>JAGHSB010000056.1 GCA_018066075.1 Candidatus Treponema scatequi | reverse complement strand
CTCCTTTACGCTGCGGGTCCAGGGTGTCCCTGGTCGTGCAGGAAAAGAGGGTGGTTTTAGGAGGGGGAGAAACCACGCTTCGAAGTAGCGGTTTCTCCCCCTCCTAATGGGGTCAAGGGGCAAAGCCCCTTGTTGCTCAGACCAATGTCTGTTGCCTTAAGGCCAACGCCTTAGTGTGCGTATGTGGCGATGAATACACCAGCGGCTACTGCTGTACCGATTACACCTGATACGTTTGGACCCATGGCGTGCATCAAGAGGAAGTTAGAAGGATCTTCTGACATACCTACTTTGTTTGCTACACGAGCTGCCATCGGAACGGCTGATACACCAGCTGAACCGATGAGTGGGTTGATCTTTTCTTTCAAGAATACGTTCATAAGTTTTGCAACTAACAAACCACCGGCAGTAGCGATTGCAAATGCCAAGAGACCAAGAGCGATGATTCCGAGGGAACCTGGGTTCTTGATCTTTTCTGGTGTCATCTGTGAACCTACACCGAGAGAAAGAAGAATTGAAACGATGTTCATCAATTCGTTTTCCATTGTCTTTGAAATACGTTCTACTACGCCGCACTGTTTTACGAAGTTACCGAATGCGAGCATACCGATAAGTGGAGCTGCAGGTGGAAGAAGAAGAATTGTGATTACCAAAAGCATCATTGGGAACAATGTTTTTTCTGTCTTTGATACAACACGAAGCTGTTTCATCTTGATAAGTCTTTCTTTCTTTGATGTGAGGAGCTTCATGATAGGTGGCTGAATCATTGGAACCAAAGCCATGTAAGAGTAAGCGGCTACGGCGATTACGGCCATCATTTCTGGTGCGAGTTTTCCTGATACATAAATTGATGTAGGACCATCAGCACCACCGATGATTGAGATAGCACAAGCCTGGAGCATGTTATATTCAACTCCTGGGATGAGGTTCATGAGAGCTACACCGAACAATGTGATGAATACACCAAACTGTGCTGCGGCTCCGAGAAGAGCTGTCTTAGGGTTTGCAATAAGCGGACCGAAGTCTGTCATGGCACCGATACCCATAAAGATAAGCATTGGGAAGAATTCGTTTCCAACACCGGCTGAGTAAATGATGTGGAGCATTCCGTGAGGAGCATCACCCATTCCGGCACCCGGGATGTTTACGAGGATTGTACCAAATCCGATTGGAATCAAAAGAAGTGGTTCAAATCCTTTTGCTACTGCAAGGTATACGATTAAGAAACCGATAGCGATCATTACGATCTTCTGCCAGCCTGGAACATGATCCCTTGCTTCTGCAAACGGATCTGCTGCCATACCTTCTTCAGTTGCTTCTGCTTCAGCTTTTTCCTGAGCGATTTCTGCATCTGTCTTCTGGTGAATGATCTGATAGATACCAGTGTTGCGCCATACGTTCATCAAGAACTTTTCTACTGAAATTGTAGGGATATTTTCTGATCCCTTGATGATTGCAGTATTCATTGTTCTGAATGAAGGAGCTTCTCTTCCTGCATCTTCAGCTGCTTTTACAGTTGGTTTCATGAAAAATGAAGCAACAAGTGCGATGAACATGATTGCACAAGTTGTTCTGAAAATATTCTTTTTATTGTGAGCTAAATCGTTCATTCTCTATATCCTTAGTTGATTTCTGCAACTGTCTGGTCTGCAACAATCTGTGATGCAGGCTGTGCGATAAAGTGAACTTTTCCAGCAACGCCGGCTTTAATTTCAAGTTCCATTTTCATAGATTCAATCATAATGATTGTTGTATCCGGGTTAACCTGAGCGCCTTCTGCAACTACGTGTTTCAAAAGTGTTCCGGCAACTGGAGCTTTAACAGCTTTACCACCAGTTGATGCAGCTGGAGCTGCTGCTGGAGCTGGTGCTGCGGCTTGTGGAGCGGCTGCTGGAGCTGCTGCCATTACAACGCCACCAAGTGAAGCGATTACCTGTTCTGCAGTAATCTGTGTTCCTGGCTGTACGATAAAGTTGATCTGTCCATCAGCTGGAGCTTTTACTTCGAGTTCCATTTTCATAGATTCGAGCATGATTACTGTGTCGCCTTTCTTAACCTGAGCACCGTTTGCAACAACGTGTTTCAAGAGAGTTCCGGCAACTGGAGCTTTGATTTCAACTCCGCCTGTTACAACTGGAGCTGAAGCTGCTGGAGCGGCGCCTGCTGCACCAAATGCTACGTTATATGAAGTTCCATTAACTGTAATGTTAGAACCGTTTGCTGTTACATTGTAAGATGCACCGTTTACTGTAACTGTGTAAGAACCGTTTGCTGAACCAGCTGCTTGAGGAGCTGCAACCTGTCCGAACTTTTCTTTTGCATCTACAGGTCCTGATGCGCGTGACTTGAAGAATCCTGGTGCTACTTTTGGGAACATAGCGTATGTGAGAACATCTTCATCAGATCCGTCACCGCCAGCTTCCTTAGCCTGTTTTACCATATCGTCCCATTCCATTGGGATTTCATCTGCAGGACGGCATGTCATTGGTGCTGACATTCCAGTCTGTGCAAGTGCTTTCTTTACGAGGTCTGCATTTGGATCTGCAGGGAGTTTTCCGTATTTTCCGCAGAGGAGGTCTGCAAATTCTCCAGTCATCTTTTCGTAGCGACCGAAGAGTACATTGAATACAGCCTGTGTTCCAACGATCTGTGATGTTGGTGTTACAAGTGGAACGTATCCAACGTCTTTATGTACGTTAACGAGTTCTTTGAGAACGTCGTCCATCTTGTCTGCTTTACCCTGCTGCTTGAGCTGTGATTCGAGGTTTGACAACATTCCACCTGGAACCTGTGAAGCAAGAATACGTGTATCTGCACCGAGGAACTTTGATTCGAGGGAAGCATAGTGTGAGCGAACTTCGCGGAAGTAAGCTGCGATTTCGAGAAGAGCATTGATGTCGAGGCCTGTGTCGTATTCTGTTCCCTTGAGCATTTCTACTACAGTTTCTGTAGCTGAGTGTGAAGTACCCATAGCCATTGAAGAGATTGCTGTATCGAGAACGTCAGCACCAGCTTCTGCAGCTTTGAGCAATGTTGCAACAGAAAGACCTGTTGTAGAGTGTGTATGAATCTGAACAGGAATATCAACTTTTGATTTGATTGCTTTTACGAGATCGTAAGCAGCATAAGGTTTCAAAAGTCCTGACATATCTTTGATACAGATTGAATCTGCACCGAAGTCAGCATATGTTTTTGCAAGTTCTGCATATTTTTCGTTTGTGTGGTATGGAGTAACAGCGTAAGAAATAGCCATCTGTACGTGTTTTCCAGTTTTCTTTGCAGCGTCTGCTGAGCGTTTCAAGTTGCGTGGGTCGTTACAAGCATCGAAAATACGGAATACACCGATACCGTTTTTAGCTGCAGTCTGAACGAACTTGTCTACAACGTCGTCTGCGTAGTGGCGGTAACCGAGGAGGTTCTGACCACGAAGAAGCATCTGAATAGGAGTGTTAGGACAAGCCTTAGCCATTTTTCTGAGGCGTTCCCATGGATCTTCGTTAAGGAAGCGGATACAAGAGTCATAAGTTGCTCCACCCCATCCTTCGAGTGACCAGTAGCCGATTTTGTCGAGCATTTCAAAAGCTGGAATCATGTCAGCTGTTGTCATACGAGTTGCATGAAGACTCTGGTGAGCATCGCGCAATACTAATTCTGATAATTTAATCTTTGCCATATCTCTGTTCCTTATTTGTTCTTAAGAGCTGTTGCAATTGCTGCAACTACCGCACCGTTATCCTGTGCAGGTGCTGATGAAGAAGCTGCAGGTTTATCTGCCACTTCGTCCACATCTTTACCAAGTGCATGCAATACTGCGTGAAGAGCATACATACAGATGATCATAATGATGATGAATGAGAATACAACACCCATTCCAAGCGCAGTCAAAAGTCCACTTTGACCAAGCATATCAACTATTGTCATAAGACCCCCAAAAATAATTACTGTTACAATTCCCTTAATTTTCCAAAAAAAAGAAATTACGACAATTCTACCATAAATCCGACTTTTTATTCAATACAGTACAATTAATATAGTAGAAAGTTGCCATTTTAAACTAACAAAAAGACGCCTCAAAAGCCCATATTTAGCCTTTTTTAACGCTCAACGTTTCAATTCCACTCTCCGATAATAAATAAGAGAAAATATTATGAAAAAAGAAGTTTTATTGGCTGGTGGAATTTTCCTCGCCGCAATCAGTTTGAACATCACGCTTTCCTGCACAAAAAAGGCAGCTCCAGCGAAAATCGTCATCACAGAGAAAAACATCACTACTCATGACTGGTTCTACCTCAAGGCAGACGGCTTTGAAAAGGTAAATTCGCCTCTCGACGCACCTCTCGTACTCAAAAAACCGTACACAGAAAGCATCCGCATCTCAAGCTTTGGCCAGCTTCTTTCAGTTTCAGAAAACGACATCCAGACTCAAAAGGCATATGCCCTCGTAAACCGCTCGGGACTCATCGAATTTGACGGTGAAAAACCTGTACTTTACAAAGACGCTCTTCTTTTCAAAAACGTAACTGCAGACGGACTCGTCTTCATGAACGAAAATCCTGTTTTCTCAGTTTATAAAAATGACATCTTTAATGAATCATTTTCAAATGCAAAAGACGATGATTCGGTTTTAATTCAGTTTGACAGAAAGGCAAACACATTCTTTCCGCTCGTAAACAGAGAGACACTCAAACTTTCTGAAACAGCAGAAGTAAACGACTATTACTGGGACGGAAAATATTTCTATTACTGCATCAAAGATTCAAAAGCAGACAAAACAGAATTTAATTACATCAAATGGAATTCGATATCACTCAAGGACTCTTCAGAAGAAGAATTTCGCAAGTTAAAGTCATATTCAGATTTTAAATTTGCACCAGAACGTGTTAAAAAACTTTTGTCATGTCTTCCAAAAAGTTTCGGTTTTAATGTAGAAGTCAGAACAGCAAATGGTCCTTCACCTCGATATTACGAAAGAAAATCAGATGAAATTTCACTCGACTGCAAGCTTCAGCTTTCTGATACATTTGCAGCATGTCTTTTTCAGGACGGAACAATTTATTTTGGCGGCGCACTTCCTAACAGACACATCTTAAATAATTCAAATGCAATTGCACTCAGACTTCCAAAACTTCCTGAAGGATTTATTTACACAGACTTTGCAATTTCAAATGACATACTTTACGCTTCATGGGAAGAAGCATCATTCTATGAAACAGGCCGTGCAGGATTTTTAAGTGTAGATCTTGCAAAAGTTTTATACTTTGAATTAGTAAAATAATTAAGTGGAATTT
>JAGHSB010000163.1 GCA_018066075.1 Candidatus Treponema scatequi | reverse complement strand
GCTTTATGCGGATCAGAAAAGTTTGGCGAACAAACTTTTTCTCTCTGACTTTAAAAACTGTTACAATTTTCCCAAGATTCTGTTTTTCAAAAAGTTTGCTGAACAAACTTAATTTATTGTAACGGTATGTATTTCTTAAAAAAAATACCATGGAGAAAATCCATGGTATTATCAGTTTTTTAATTGCCTTGAAAAGTTTGGTGAACAAACTTTTTATTTCTTGCCATAAATTGCAGTACAGAATTCTTTGAACTGTTTCCAGGAAAATTCCGTACGATTTTTGATTGCAATAACTTTATGCGGCGGTGAAGCCATTCCGTTCTCCATCCATCGTTTTATTACTTCTTCATCTGTTGTCAGATCCTCATATTCTTTATCAATTTTCTGAGTCTCTGCAATATGAATGAGAAGCTTTTCGTTGTATTCCCGGTCTTCCTGTTCAAGTTCTTCAAGAGATTTTTTTCTGTATTTTGCGTCTTCTGCCTGCTTTTCGTTATACAAAGCAATTTTACTTGCAATCTTTTCTTTTGCGTAAATTGTCATTTCATAATATCCAGTAGGCATAAAAGGAACGATAATTTTAGCGTAAGAATTGGTAAAAGGATTAAAAATTCTGTCCCAAATTATTTCTTCAAATTTGAAAGAGAGAAGTTTCTCATCCAACAAGTCAGGAGTCACATAAATTATTTTATGAGGTGCAATTTTGGATTTCATTATATTCCATTTTTCTTCTGTGAAGTGCTCCAGGTGATCACCTCTAAGGTTGTGAATAACTGCGTATATTTCCATGATTTTGTCCTTAAAAAGTTTGGTGAACAAACTTTTTTGTTTTTAATTTTCCGGATTTTTTTCTTTCATTTTTTTTCACCGGAGGGAAAAAATGATTATCAGAATTATATTACAAAATCTGATAATAAGCAAAAAAAGAAGATCCGAAAAAAGTTTGGCGAACAAACTTTTTCGGTTCTTCTTTAAGTCAAAAAAATTCTAAAACTTAGAACGGAATATCTTCAGGGAAGTCTGCACTGATAGGCATATCTGAAGAAATAGGAGCGTCACTTGGAAGCCCGTTCTGATAGTTCTTTGGATTATCAAAGCTTGCATCAAGTCCTTCATCTCTTTTTGCTTTCAAAACAATTTCACGGATTTCGTTGGCAAGGATATATGTTCTTTCTTTTTCCTCTCCAGGATCCCCATATTTTGAATAACGCAAAGCACCTACAACATTGATTGCTGTTCCTTTTTCGAAATTACTTACTCTTTCTGCAAGCTTTTTCCATGCCTGAATTTTGAATTTATGAGAGATTTTAGTCCAAGAGTCTGACTCTTTATTATATCTTTCCTCATTCCAATACAGAGTAAAGCATACATAATTTGTCCCTTTTACCGACTGTTTGAGTTCTGGTTTTGCACCGATAAATCCGTCAATTGATACTGAATTCTGAAATTTCATTTTTAATACTCCTTATAAATTTTTCTAAAAAAGTTTGTTGGACAAACTTTCTGTTTTTGATTTTTGTGTTAATTTTGCATCCTGGTTATTTAATCTTTTATCAGCTTCAATGTTGATCTCCTTGTTCAAATTAAAAAGTTTGGTGAACAAACTTTTTATTCCTCAAAAGAGGGCATAATCGGGATGCAGTTTCAAAAGAAACAAGCAACGTATAAATAAAAGTTTGGCGAACAAACTTTTATTTTATTAACTGTCTACAAGTTTACTTTAATTATTGTTACAATTTTTTACATCTTCAGTAAACTAGTAGACTTTAATTTCTGTTACAATTTTTAAGCCGCCTTATACATTTTTTTATAAAGCATTGAAGAATCCTTATTCCATTTCTTTATGAAATCCAGAGTCTCCTGATTTGGGCATGAATTATGGATTGCAAATCTCTGAACTATTTCAAGAGTTTTTGATGGCTTTAATTCAACAGTCACATAGGGAGTCTGTGGTTCTTTTGTATTTCTGATAAAACAGATAAGGCTTTTTCCTTCAGCCATTTTCTTGTTATAGCCCATGCGTCCGACACAATGATGAAGAGCATTTCCCTCGTCAATCATATCCTGGCTTGAAGCGGCTACTTTGACGGTAAAGCTTTCTGTTTCAATTTCAAGAAAACTGAAACGGGTCTGAACTTCTTTAATCTGTTTATCAATATCTTCATTCAAGATTGATTTATGTTTTCTTGTGTAATAATTATGATACATCTTGAAATTTCTTGGAAACAGAACTTTTGTATCTGAAAAATCAAGTTTCAGATAAGAAGCTGCGGTTACATAATCATTATAATTCACGCCTTCGATATGATTTGTATTCAAGTATTTTTCAAGTCTCTGAATATTTGTATGTTTCTTGAGCAGTTCCATATTTTCGCTTGAGATACGGAATTTATTCCATTTCCGGCTTTCGATCAGTTCATTTCTTTTGTTTTCAAATTCCTTGTTCAAATCAATTTTATTCTTGTAATTCTTAAAGATTTCTCTTGTATTGAAACAATAGAGTGCATCCTTATTCTGCATTACATATTTTCTGAATCCTTTGTCCTTTGTAAGCTTTGTCATAATCTGCTTCTTGAACATACCGTATATTTCACATTTCATGAGAAGTTCACAGATAGGAAACTGTCTGTAAATCCTGATATATTCGATTACAGAAAGGCTTGCTTTTGAACTGTATGAACAGTATTTGAGGGAAGGGTCTTTTTCACCGATTTCCTTTTCATTGATAACCTTTCTTCGAAAGAAAAAAGGGTCAATATTTGAGAAATCAAAGAAATCACTTCTGGACTCAAAATCGTCATATCCGTAAAGATCGTCTTTTTTCTTGTCCTGCCCGATTATGTGCAAGGCTTGAGAGTTGTAAAAAGAGTTGTATGTTGAATAACAGTTCTTTGAAAGAACCGGAATATTATTTGATTCGGGAACAATCATAATTTCTTCAAAGTGAAAAACATTATTTCTCAATGAAACAAAATAGATTCTTTCAAAATTGATTCTGCCTTTTTTCTTGTAGTTGATACTGTCAAAATATGAATAAATACCGTTACAGTCTCCGCAAAGCTGATTTCTTATTTCTCGTTCCAGGACTACAGAGATTTTTTCATTATTCACAAGCGGCTCTGAATGGCATCTGTTCATAATGTTCATGAAGTCTTTCTGTTTGTTCGACAAACTTTTTTTATATTTAATATATCCGTAATTCATGCCATTCCTCCGCTAGAAAATATCTCCGATAAAGTTTCCGTCTTTATCAAAAAACTTGTCTTCAGGATTTTCTTTCTTTTCTTCAACATCAGAAGTTTCTTCAGTTCCGTCTTCTGATTCTTCTTCAAAATCATCTTCGTCCGATTCTTCTTCAGAGTCTTCACAAGAAGATCCGGAAGAAGGATTATTTTTTGATGCCTGTTGTTCTTCCCATTTGGCAAGCCTTACTTTGTAGTCTGCTTCCTCTTTTTCCCATTTGGCAAGTTCTGTTTCTTTCCAAGGATTCAGAACAGTCTTAATGAATGTCTCACGGTCTGATACTTCAAATTCGTCAGCAAAAAGGTCTCCCGAAAAAAGATTCTTTTCCTTTGCCTTGTTTTTTTTCTGCCATTCTTCAAAACTTGGTTCAGTAGGGCGGGGGCGTAGATATGGTTTTGAATATGAAGAATATGTTGATTCTCTTTTTACTTCTTTCTTTTCGAAATCCAGAGTATCTTCGGTGATGTAGTGAATTGCCCATCCGAAAACTTCTGCATCCTCAATCATAATTGAACGTGCGTTTTTTGCTTTTTCCTTTGCCATGTGAAAAACATAGCCTGAAACTCCATACATAGTTTTATTGGGTTTCTGAACGGCTTTTCTGACACATTCATCCTGAAGGGCAACATCCTTTATGTAAGCTGCAAGTCTTTTTTCTGTTAAGTCTGTATATTCTTTGTTTAAGTCTATCATTTGATTTATTCCTTTTTTTGGTTGATTTTAATTTTTGTTACAATTTTTAATTCTTGAAAAAAGGAATGTCTCAAGGCGGTAAATCTGATTTTTCCATGTCGTTTTTCCTTGCGTCTTTTTTTTCTTCGGTTTATCAGTTCATGACGCATTTGAACTAAAACCATGATTTAATATTACACTGTTTAGTGTATCTTGTCAATAAAATTTTTATACTTCAAAATAAGCCATTTTTAAGGGGTTTTCTACCTCGGTAGGGTAATTTCACCTTTTTTCTGTTATACCCGTTAAAAATGGCTTTCTAGAGCGTATAAAGGGCATTTTTAAAGCCTTTTTTAGATTTTGACTTCTTGTTTTTTTTATTTATGTAGTAAATAAAAGCTTCAAAAGATTCGTCAATGTACACTACAAATTCACCTTTTTTCTCATAACTGTCATTCAATATTCTTGTCTTTAATTTCTCAAATAATTTCATTTTTTCACTCCTGGCATCAGTTGTTTCTGAAATAAAAGCTTGAAATTGCAAAAATCAGAGGTTTTGCATCAGGAATCAATGAAAGGCAGTTTTTAAAGGTTGTTCCGGTTGTCATTACATTATCAAGAAAGAAAACTGATTTTCCTTCAATCGTGTTTTTATCAAAATCTTTCTTCAGTCTGAGGTTTCCAACATCAAGATTTTTTATCTGATCTTTTGTAAGGAATTTACCTTTTTCTTTTATGGCTTTTTTCTGATCATATAATGAAATATGCGGGTCACATTCCAGAACATCAAGAATTTCAATATTGAACTTTCTTTTTTTCATTTCCTTAATTTTTAAAGCGGTTTCAAGAGTATATTCTGCTTTTCCGCTATGCTGAGGAATTGGAATAATAAAACAGTCTTCATTGACAGTTTTTGATAAAAGCTTTGCCATTTTCTTGATGTATTTTTCTTTATGGTCTTTTACACCGTGGCAAATTTTAGCAACTTTGCCGTTATGTTCGTAAACGTAAAAGATTCTGTTTTCATACTTTATTTTTTCCATTTTCTTATCCTGGTATTAAAAGAATTGAAAAGCCGTTCTTTTCCGTCTTCTGACGGATCGGAACGGCTTTATTTTTTAGAATTGTCCGTAAACTGTTGGTTTTACAAAATCACGGGCTTTTTCAAGGTGTTTTTCTGTAATTTCTGAAGAGCCTTCAATATCTGAAAGAGTCAGAGCGACTTTTAATAAAATATCGTTTCTGCGTGGTGAATAATCTTCAAAAAAGTATTTATTTCTGAGACTGAGAGAAAGATTCTTTTTTTCAAGAATTTCATTCAGTTCATAAGGGGTTAAGTCATGATTCAGTTTCCCCTGTCTTTCTCTCTGAAGAATAACAGCCTTTCTGATTGTTTCCTGAATATCTTCAACTGTGTATGTTGATTTTTCAGAATTGTCTTTTACAAAATCAATCAAGAATTCAACACGGTCAAGGAGAGGGGCGGAAAACTTATTCCAGAACATCTGAACACTTTTTGCCGAACAAAGACAGATTCTGTCTTTACTTCCATAATTTCCGCATGGGCATGGATTTGTTGCCATAATAAGCTGAAAATTGGCAGGGTAGACAGTTGAACGTCCGGCACGGCTCAAAGTGATTCTCTTACTTTCAAGAGGAACACGGAGCATTTGAAGAACTGAAGTTCTGAATTCTGAAGCTTCGTCAAGAAAAAGGATTCCGTTATGAGAAAGAGAAATTTCTCCTGGTCTGCAGTTCGGGCCGCCGCCGCAAATACCTTCAATGCTTGCGGTCTGATGTGGCATGCGGAACGGAGGAAATTTTCCGATAGAACCAAGGCCCGCAAGATTCCAAATTCTTTCTGTTGAGCATTTTTCTTCAACTGTTAATGACGGCTTAAAAAGAGGGAGGGAAGAAGAAAAAATTGTTTTTCCGCATCCAGGAGCTCCGATAAAAAGGGCGTTAAAGTTTCCGCTCATAAAAACAGTCATTTTTTCAATAAGGGTCTTTGAATAGTGCCTATTTTCGAAAGATTCAACCATTTCTTTGTCATTTATGAACTCAATTCCATTTGAAACGTCTTTTTCTTCTGAAATCAATTCAAAACTGTCATTTTCAAGCTTTTCGATTGCGTCACGGAAAGATTCTGCAAAAATTACCTTAATTCCATTGAATTCCTTTGCATAATCCCTTGTTTCTTTACAGTCAGGAAGAATGAATTTTTTGATTCCGTAACTTGTAGCAGTACTTAAAGCTGCATAGATTCCCCTTACATTTCGGATTCTGCCCGAAAGTTCAAGTTCACCCATTGAAAGGATGTTTTCTGATTCTGTTTCTTCGCCTTTGTCCTTTGATTCAAGGTAAATTGAAAGGGCGATAGGTAAATCGTGTCCAGAACCGTCTTTCTTCAAGTCGCATGGAGAAAGGGCAAGGAGAACACGTTCAGAAGGGAAGTCAATTTCTGAAGCTTTGAAAACAGAAAGAATTCTCTCACGGCATTCTTTTACCGAACTATCGGCAATGCCGACAATATCAACGGCGGGAATTCCGCGTCTTAAATCACATTCTACCGAAATGATAGAACCCTCATAGCCGAATGGCTGAAAACTGAAAATAGATTTTTTCATAAAATTGTCCTTGCGTCACTTTTTTCTTCGGTTTATCAGTTCATGACGCTTTTGAACTGAACCATGATTTAATATTACACTGTTTAGTGTATCTTGTCAAGTAAAATATATTTTTTTCTTTTTCGCTTTTTTAAAAATAAAAAAGGCAGGTTTTCACCTGCCTTTCTGTTACCATTCGCCACTTGGTTGAACTAATATACAAAGTATCTTGTCTTTATCTTCATATCCGTAGCGGCTTGCATCCACTGACGTCTTGGAAAGAACTGTGTTATTGTATTCATCAATATCCATCAGAGACCAAGTTAAAACATTATCTGTCAAAATATAAGAATTTAGTCGTTCTTCCTGACCTGATTTACAGTCCCCATATCCATTATTAGGTGAATAAACACTAATTTTATCTGTCTGAAATGATGTTTTATTTCCATAAAGTCCGATAAACAGCTCGATATAAGTATATTGTCCTTTGTTCAATTCTATTACTTCAGAAACTGTCATAGTTACGCTCCTATATCAATTATACCATAATTAAAAATCAATACATGAAAATTCAGAATTTTTTTTAAATTCCTTGTATTTTTGGAAAAATCGGCAGCCGAAAGTCCGGAGGATCTTCGGCTCTCCGATTTTCTTTGTTTTTTATTCTGTTTCCGAATTTTCCCAAGGTACAACAGAAAAAAGAGTCATGTGATACTTCATTTTTTCACCTTCTGAGAGGGTTGTATAAAGTCCGGTTACTTCTTCAAAGATGTCCTGAAGCTGGTCACAATAGACGTCTGAAAATTCCTTTACAATTTCAGTTTCAAAAGGTCTATATTTCAAAAACTGCATGGTGTAGGTATCTGACGGGTCAAGGGTAATTTTCAAGCGGTTTGCACCGCTTTTATTTTCTGAAAGTGTCATTAAAAGGTAATTGTCACCATAAAGAAAGTTTTTACTTCCCGTCATTACGATAAATTTGTTTCCTCCAATCTGATAGAGGATAGTTTTAGCTATTGTATTGTCACTCATTTTAAAAATTCTCCTGGTATGTTGTAAGAAAGTCGGTTTTCCAGGTCTGAAAGGATCTGAAAAACCGATTTTTTGATTTTTAGTCCGCTATTTTCAAGCTTTTATTCTGACTTTTTTCTTTGTCTTCAAAATCTTTCATTAAGTCATGTTCCATAAATGAAAGGTATCCATTTTTTGAGACAATAATGCTATCAAGCATAGGAATTCCCATAAATTTTGCCTTAAGAAAAATTTCTTTTGCGGTTTCAATATCAGAATCACTTGGAGACAGATTTCCGCTCGGGTGATTGTGTCCGATAATGAAAGCTGCACAGTCTTTTTTTATAAGGTGATAAAAAATCTCTCTTGGATACACAAAACAGGAATTCACTGTTCCGATTGCAACAGTTTTTATGAATTTTAAATAATGTTGTCCGTCAACTCCGATTAAGAAAAAATGCTCATTCCGGGCTTTCTGGTACTTTCTTAAATAAGGGACTACATCAGACGCACAACTAATATAGATTTTATTTTTCATGGCTTTTTCTCCAACAAACAGAAAGAGCAACGGAAACTTTTTTCCGTTGCCCGTTTCATTTAGGCTTGTGTCTGTCCTGAAGATTTCAGAATAGGCTTGTATTCAACGTGTTCGGCGATAACGATAATTTTTGACTGTGCTTTACCGTCTGAATCTGTAAAGCGTTCCTGTTTGAGCCGCCCGACAATACGGATGCCACGTCCGATTTTTCCGTTAGTTTCTGCAAGTTCTGCCATTCTTCCAAAAAGAAGAACAGAAAAACAGCTTTCTTCTTCTGAAAAAGAGCCGTCATTTTTTTTCTGATAGCGGAGAACGGCAACAGAAAACTCTGTTACTTTTAAGCCATTTGGAAGGTCTGACACCTTTACTTCTTTGATGTTTCCCTCAATGATGAGTGAGTTTAAGTGGTTCATAAAATTTTTCCTTGCGTCGCTTTTTTTTTCTTCGGTTTATCAGTTCTTGACGCCTTTGAACTGAAACCATGATTTAATATTATACTGTTTAGTGTATCTTGTCAAGTAAATAAAAAAAAGAAAATGCCGTTTTTTTCACGGTTAAACCGTTTTGGTTTTTATTTGGTCATTGATAAAGGAAAAAGAAAAAACAGAAGAAAAGACTTAAGCAAAAAAAATTTCTTAAAAAATCGGGCGTCCAATCTTCATCCACTGAAAAAGGCGGAGGAAAGACTTTCTTAAGGGCAGAAGATCTTCATCCCCGCCTTTAAGAAAAGGAAAATCCTTGGAACAATTTATGATAAGGTTAAAAAGAGAAACCTCTAGGAAGGGCCCAGAGGTTTGAAGTGGTTATTTGATTTAGGTAGTTAAATAACCTGTAACTGAAAGTATACCTAAAATTAAAAGAAAGGTAAATAAAATAATTTTGAAAAGCTGGTCTTTAGAAATTGTAACAGTTTTTAAAGAGACATCCACAAATTCACAGCATTATTA
>JAGHSB010000235.1 GCA_018066075.1 Candidatus Treponema scatequi | reverse complement strand
ATTTACTCCATCTGACGAAAAGCTCTCAAAATTGAGCTTCAATGATTTACAGCAGCTCCCAGTAGCAATTCTTGGAAACATCATCTTTCTTTTTGGTTTTTCAACTACTTTTGTAGCAGAAATGCTTCGTGGAACTTACCTTACCGCATCCGGTTCCGGTGTAGCGGTTATAATCTTCATAACGGCATTAATTTTAATTAAATTGAACAAAATCCAGACAGGATTGATGTTTGATACATTTGGAATTCTTGTTGCAATCATTTCAATGGTTTTCTTTTTGCACGGAAACGATAATATTTTTGAAATTTACAGATCTGTATGTTTCATTATTGTAATGGCAATCTTTAACCAGCTTTTTGCAATCAGCAAAAGACAGCTTGGAATTTTCTTCGGTGTTTCATCTGCAATCTGGATTGCTGCAATAATCTTTTTATTTCCGCAGTTTTTTACCATTGATTTTAAGGAAACAATCGCAGCAATCTGTATCGGATCAATTGCATTCTTAGGTTCCAACTTTGCCATCCTTCTTCTAAACAAGCAGAAAGATAAAATCAACGAAAAGGCAATCGAAGAACAGAAATCAACAGAAAAATCTCTTGCAACAATCAGAAATGTACTCAACCAGACTTCTGAAAACATCGAAATCGGAAACGAACTTTCAAACCAGGTATCTTCCCTTGCAGACTCATTTGACGGAATCAAAAACCTCTATTCATTCTTGAATCAGGAATCAAAAAACCTTGCTGAAAAAGCAAGCAATATCAACAGCTCTTCTGAACAGGTTAAAAACCATGTAAAAGAAATGCAGCAGAACGTTCTTACACAGACAAAATCTCTCGGAATGACTTCTAAAGCAATCAGCGACATTTCAGAAAGCATCGACAACATCAGTGTTATTGCAGATAAACGCCGTTCTTCAATGACAGAAATGGAACAGGCAGTTCACATGCAGCAGGAAAAGATTTCGGAACTTGTTAACGAAGTTAAAAAGGTTTCTGATTCGACTGCATCAATTTTGAGCTTTGTAACAACTGTAAACGACGTTGCAAGCCGAACTGGTCTTCTTGCCATGAATGCTTCAATCGAAGCAGCTCATGCCGGAACACTTGGAAAAGGTTTCTCTGTTATCGCTCAGGAAATCAGAAAGCTCTCTGATGAAACAAACAGAAATGCTGCCGGTATCGAAGACGAAATCTCACACATCGTCGAACTCGTATCACAAGCTTCTGTTGCCGCTCAAAACTGTATCAACTATACAAACACAAGTAACGAAAGCTTAAACTCGACAATCCAGGGAATCGAAGAAATCCTTTCTGCAGTAAAAGAAATGTCAGCCGGTGTAAATGCCGTTCTTGAAACACTTACAAACATTGTAAACGATTCTCATACATCAAATGAACTCGTTGAAAAATCAGTAGCCGAAATTAACAACCAGGGAACTGAAATCACAATGATTACAGAGTTTGCAGAAAACCTTGAATCAAAAGTTTACAGTTTGAACGAAAAGATTGTAAATGCAGAACAGGCTCTCGTTCTCGTAAAAGACATTGCAGAACAGAACTCAACTTCAGTTCAGAAACTTACAGAAACAATCAAGGCATAAAAAAAGCTGCAGCAAAAAAAATACTGCAGCTTGAATCATCAATTTATAGCAGGCATTTTACAGACTTTATTGCTGAGCCTTGTGAAATGCCTGTTTCTTTTCGTACATTATTTCGTCTACTTTTTCTACAGCCTGTTCGAGAGTAAGTTCTGAGTTTGCAGGAACATTTATTGTTCCGACAGATGCAGAAAGTTTATACGGAAGTGACATCTTTGATGCTTTCTGCTCGACCATCTGGGTAATCATCGTGCAGTAATCTTCTCCATTGTAATTCTTGCTGTTTCCGACAACTAAGAACTCATCTCCACCATACCTGATGCAGAGCCAGTTTTTTGGAACTACCTGCATTACAGATGCTGCAATCGTTTTTACTGCAAGGTCTCCGTGAAGATGTCCGTATTTATCGTTGATTGTTTTCATGGAATTTATATCAACGAAGAACAATACTGTTGTAAGTCCGTTCTTTTTGTTTGCAGCATAAAATGGTTTTGCAAGCTTGTCCATTCCGACACGGTTGAGCATTCCGGAAAGAGCATCTTTTGTTGAAAGCTTTAAAAACTCATGACTCATCTGCTTGTACATGTTTCGTTTTCTGAAACGTTCAATGCTGGTTCCAAAGTTGCGTGTCCATGTATAGCCGTAACTGTTATCAAGAAGTGAAAGATTGTTTTTTGCAACATAATAGCCGAATACATATGAATGATAGTAAATCGGTAAAAAGAAGAACATATTTGATCCTTCAGTAATCATATTTTTTGGAACGAGGTCTTTTGTATTTATAATTACGCGAGGATATTTTTCGTTATTTGAAATTGCAGAAATAGCCTGAACTTGATTTCCGTAAGTAAGACTCAAAGGAAGATTTTCTTCTGAGTTAATCAAAACAGAAGTCCAGTCTGATTTTAAGAAAATGCAGAAGTCTCTTCCTTCAAAGTTATGCGATTTTGCAAAAAAGAGTTCGAGGTTTGTCAAAAGAGTAAATACATCTGGCGCTTCAGTAAATACTTCTTCGAGTGATTCCATTTGAGAAGTGAAAGCAAGTGATTTGTTTTTACCTGTAACAAGCTCAAGGTAGTCATGGCCGCGGTTCTGAGAATCGTGGTGGTCACATCCGCACGAACATCTGTAAACCGGAACATTTTTCGCTTTGAGTACGCGTGTCTCACCATTGAAAAACAGAACTCTCTTTGCCGCTTCGGCACCAATGCTTTCGATTTTTGACTGAACTGTAGTTAGTCCAGGCGTAAGGTTTTTTGCAAAATATTCATCATCGTATCCGATAACTTTCATCTGATCCGGAATCTTAATCGAATATTTCTTGCAGATTTCGTAAACTCCAAGAGCAACGATGTCATTTGCACAAACCAAAACTTCTGGGAGTTCCTTGCCCTTTCCAAGATAGTCATCAAAAAATGCATATACATTTTCGTATGAACATGATTGAACTGTAAAAATATGATCCGGATTAATCGGAAGCTTATTGTCTGTCAGATAAGTCCTGAATGCTTTATATCTTTCTGCAAGGTCAATCGAAGTTTCTTTTCCGCCGATGTAACCGAAATCCTTGCAGCCATGAACTGTCGCAAGATGGTCCATCATTTCAATGCTGCTCGTATAGTTATCAACTTTTAATGTTGTAATTCCATTAAGCATTTTATTAATTGAAATGACGGGTTTCTGGGCTTTTAGAATACGAAGACGTTCGCGTTCGAGAATGCGTGGATTATTGATGAGATCGCTTAATATGATAATTCCATCAAAATCTTCGTAATTTATAAGATTAAAAATTGAATAGCCTGTAAAATTTGGAAATCCGGAATATTCTGTATAATTATAGCCGTTGAAAATATAGACATCAGTATCGCTGTCTTTCAGGGCGCGCTTCATTCCATTAAAAAACTTTGTTAAATATAAATGTGCCCACCCGCAGCAAAGAACAGCTATTTTCTGCTTCATAAAAACAATTACTCCGTTTATAAATTATAACACAAGTTTTCTAAAAAACATAATTTTAACAAAAAGAACAGAATTCAGTTTAATAGCGTTTATAAATCAAATCATCAAATTCAAGTTCACCGGCTGCTTCAAACCAAACTCTTGTCTGCTGTTTAGATGTCTGCCAGAAATCGCTGCACCAGATATGAATAATTCCAAGCTCTTTTGTTTTAATGACATATTCAAAACCGATTTTGTCATCATTAAATTTTTCTTTTCCGGTTTTAGAAAACTGATAGTATTCTATTGAAATAACTGTAAACTTAATTTCTTCTTCTACTTTCTCGCCATCAGAATTAACATAACTAAACTCAATCGAGTCTTTTGTCAAAGAAAGCATTGATTCAGGGCTATAGTCAATCATCCAGGTCTTATATGCAGCAAACGGAGTTTTTATTTCCGGTAATTTTTTATAATATATGGAATTTGCAGAATCATATTTCTTATATAAGAAATCGATATCTTTAGTACTTATAGAAGATTTAATTTTTGAATGCAGTTTTTCAAGATATTTACTTCCTTCATACTGTTTTAATTTTTTACTTTCTTCTTCTCTTTGTTTTTCAA
>JAGHSB010000173.1 GCA_018066075.1 Candidatus Treponema scatequi | reverse complement strand
AATAAATATTGCTAAAAGTAACAGTACACTGTAATATTTTTAGTAAGATCCCGAAGTGAATTCGGGTGACATATAGTGAGGAAAAAATGCAGTACGGTTATTTTGACGACGAATCAAAAGAGTATGTAATTACTCGCCCGGATACTCCTACAAGCTGGAGTAACTATCTTGGATCAACAGTTTACGGAGCAGTTATCACAAACAATGCCGGTGGTTACGGCTTTTATAAATCAGGTGCGCAGGGACGCTTCATGCGCCTTCGCTTTAACGCTGTTCCAATGGATCAGCCAGGCCGTTATTTCTATCTTCGTGACCGCGATTCTGGTGACTTCTGGTCTGCTTCATGGCAGCCTGTAGGAAAACCACTCGATCAGTACAAGAGTGAATGTCACCACGGAACTGCATATACAAAAATCATTTCCGAATATTCTGACATCAAATCTGAAACACTTTACTACGTTCCACTTAACCAGAATTTCGAATACTGGCGCTTAAAGCTCACAAACACAGGTAAAACTGCGCGCAAGCTCAGTGCATTTACATACTGTGAACTTACAAACCAGTGGAGCACAGAACAGGATCAGGTAAACTTACAGTACTCAATCTTCATTTCAAAAGGCGAACAGAGAGACAACATGCTCCGCTTCGCAATTCACGATAACCTTTATCACCAGTTCCCTGATGCAGCATTCGGCGAACAGGGAATGCACTCATGGATGGCAATTTGCGGTGCTAAGATGTCTGGCTTCGATACAAGCCGCGAATCTTTCATCGGTACATACGGAAACTACGAACATCCGGATGCAGTTAAAAACGGAAAATGTACAAACTCACTTGCTTACGGTGACAACATCTGTGGATCAATCCAGTCAGATGTAGAACTTGCACCGGGCGAAACAAAAGAAATCATCATCATGTTCGGTATCGGTGACGCATGGGTTACAGGTAAACCTCTCGTTGATGAATTTGGAAACGCAGAACGCGCTGACAAAGAACTTGAATTACTCAAAAAGACATGGCACGCAAGACTCGGAAGCTTCGTTGCAAAAACTCCTGATGAAGACATCAACCATACAGTTAATGTCTGGGGACTTTACAACTGTCTCATCACATTTGCATGGAGCCGTGCAGCATCTCTTGTATACAACGGAGAACGCGATGGTCTTGGATACCGTGACTCAGTTCAGGATATTCTTGGTGTTGCTGCAGCAATTCCTGAAGAAGCAGAAGAAAGACTTGTGAGAATGCTTTCTGGTCAGGTTAAGTGCGGTGGTGCTATTCCTGTAATTACAAAAGACCACAACCCTGGACACGAAAAATGTCCTGCTCCTGGTGAGTTCAGATCAGATGACTGTCTCTGGTTCTTCCACTCAGTACCTGCATTCATCGCAGAAACTGGTAAATGGGATTTCCTGAAGAAAGTTGTTCCATATGGTGATGAAGGTGAAGCAACTGTTTACGGTCACTTGAAACAGGCTCTTTTGTTCAACCTCGAAAGAATGGGCGCAGACGGACTTCCTTGCGGACTTTTGGCAGACTGGAACGACTGTCTCAAACTCGGATACAAAGGACAGAGTTTGTTTGTTGCATTCCAGCTCAGACTCGGACTTACAACTTATTCTGATTTGTCTTTGCGTCTCGGTGAAAAATCTGAAAGTGAATGGGCTTTGATGGAACGCGATAAACTTGATAAAGCAATTCAGGCAAAATGCTGGGATGGCAAATGGTTTATCTGGGCTATCACAGAAAGTGGTCAGGTTTATGGAACTAAGACAATGGACGAAGGTCAGGTTTATTTCAATACACAGGTTTGGGCAGTTCTTTCAAATACTGCAACACCTGAACAGGCAAAGCAGTGTCTCGAAACTGTAAAAGAAAAACTTGCAACTCCATACGGACTCATGCTCTGCGGACCTTCATTTGCAAACGCACCGCGCGACACGATGAGTGCCGTTGTATTTAACGCTGGTATCAAAGAAAATGCCGGTATCTTTAACCACACACAGGGTTGGGGCGTAATTGCCGAAACTCTCATGGGAAACGGAGACCGTGCTTACGAATATCTCAAGGCTGCACTTCCTGCAAGCTACAACACAAAAGCAGAAGTTCGTCAGTCAGAACCATACGTTGTCGGACAGACAACTTATTCCACTTACTCACCTCGTGCCGGAAACTGTCGTGTTTCTTGGCTCTCAGGGGCAGCAACTTGGAACTACTATTCAACAACTCAGTATGTTCTCGGTATTCGTCCTCAGTATGATGGAATGCTCATCGACCCATGTCTCCCACACGACTGGGACGGATTTGAAGTTTCAAGACGCTGGCGCAGCATGAACCTCAAGATTGAAGTTAAGAATCCTCAGCATGTTAACAAGGGAATCGAATACATCGAAGTTGACGGAACCCGTTTGGACGCTGCAGTAATTCCTGTTGATATGCTTAAAGACGGTTCAAAGATCGTTGCATACATGGGAAAAAATGCAAAAGAAGTTCCTGTTGAAAGAGTTTAATTTCTGGAAATATCTTCAGCTTAAATTTTAAAACTTGGATTTTGTCACCCGCTTTTTTGAAAGAGAAGGCGGGGTATTTTTTTTTCTGGTAACAGATTTTTATTTTTGAGGTGTCTATTGATTATTGGAGATCTTAAAAATGAAAAAAAGATTACTGGTTGTTATTCTTTTGAGTTTTTTGGTTGCAGCAGTTTTTGCGCGTGATGTAAAAATTTCGGTAACAGATGCTGAACTTGAAATTCCACTCGAAGGAGTAAAATTAAGTGTTAAAGGAAAAACTGCAAACGCAGTTGTTACTGATGAAAATGGTGTTGCAGTAATTTCTGTATCTGAAAAAACAGAAACTGTAGAGGCTCGTCTTGCCGGTTATAAAAACGCAAGCGTGAATGTAAAAGCAGATGACAATTTTCTTGAAATCAAGATGTCGATTACTGATGTAATTGAAGGTCAGGAACTTGTTGTAAACCGTGCTTCTCCTGATACGCAGGAAGAAAAACCTGGTGTTTCTACAGTTATGACAAAAGAGAAGATGCATACGACTTCGAACATGGGTTTGATTGAAGACTGCATGGCGTCTGTAAGAACGCTGCCGGGAGTTTCGTTCAGTGGAACATGGGGAAGTGAACCTTCTGTACGTGGCGGTAATCCGCGTGAGTTTGTAGTTACGCTTGATGGAATGTATACGTATTTTCCATGGCATTGGGGTGGCGGTATTTCTATATTAAATCCGTCGATGATTGAATCTGTAAAACTTTCAAACGGTGTTTTTTCTGCAAAATATGGAAAAGCAAGTTCCGGACTTCTTGAAGCAACTACATTGAAACCGGATTTTGAAAAATTCCATCTGAATACTTCTGTATCAACTATGAGTACAGACATTTTTGCGCAGATTCCATTTGGAAAAAATGTCGGCGGTATGCTTGTCGGCGGACATCTCACTTATCTTGAACCTCTTTTTGAGATTTATAAAATGACTGGAACAGACATGCTTGATATGATCAATCGTCCGCCTTATATCCGTGATTTTTTTATGAAAGCACAGTTTAATCCTCGTCCTGAACTTGATATTGCTGTTACAGGATTTTTTGGAAGTGACGGACTTTCGATTGATCAGAAAGAAGAAAAAGATGGTTTTACAACTCGTTCTGTGATGGACTATGACATTTATCAGGTTCTTGGTAGTCTGAATATAAAATATCTTGCGACAGAAAAAATTCAGCTTCATGCACTTTTGTGCTACAACGGAATGTTTGAAGATATGAACCAGAAGATGACAGAAAAAGGATTTGTAAAATACAATAATGAATTTGTTTCAAGATATTCTTCATTACCTGGTGTAACTTATGGCGGTTCATATTATCTGAATGAAATTGAGAGTAAGATGAATGAGAAACTGAATTCTCATCTGATCAGTGCAAAGTTTGAAATAGAATTTGAGCTTAATGAAAAAAATCATTTGTGTGCAGGTGTTGAAGAAATATTTGCAGGAGCTGATGTAAAAGAAGATCAGCAGGCATGGATGGATATTCCGTATAACGGTGGATATGTATTTAAGAAAGTTGATTTTAAGACAGAGTCAAATAATAACTGTTTATCAGATACAGCAGGTTTTGTTACATGGAATTACGGAACGGACACAAGTTTAATTAATTCTGAAATCGGTTTAAGAGCAGAGTTTATAAATGTTTTTAATCCTGATACTGGATTTAATAAAATGCTGCTTCCGGAATTCTGTCCTCGTGCAACTTTGACTGTTACACCTTGGAGAGATATCGGAAAACTTAAGAAAGCTTCTATTACAACCGGAACTGGTATTTTTGTTTCAACTCCACGCGAAATTGCAATTTTGTCTGACGATTTTAAATTTCATGATGATATCTTAAAACCGAATACTGCATTGTTTGCAGTTCTTGGTGGAGAAGCAGAGTTTGAAGATAACTGGAAGTTCAAGCTTGAAACTTATTATAAATATTATCTTTCAAGAATGTACTGGTATGGTGTTTCAGATCCGATGTCAAATGGGCCTGTTCAATACAATGTCAAGACAGACGGTAAAGGTCATGTATTTGGAATTGATGCAATGCTTGAAAAAACAAAAGGAAAGCACTGGGATGGATATATTTCATATTCATTTGTTTATACAAGATTTCTTAATCCTGCAGGAACTTACAGTGGAAAATATGTAGAACCGATAATGTGTGATGTCGTAAATGAATGGTATTATCCTGATTATCACAGATTCCATACATTGAATCTTGTAAGCAACTGGCATTTTGGAAAAGGCTGGACATTTACATTTAAAGCAGCACTTGCAACTGGAACCCCTAAAAAGAAGAATGGCGATCTTACATGCTATGCTTCTACAATGGAAGATGGAACAGTCGTACAGCGCTATACAAGAAGTTCTGTTTACAGTGATGTTTTACGAAATGAAATTTCCTGTCCTGTTGATATCCGTATTTCTTATCAGTGGATGTCTCATGAGGATAAAGTTAAATGGGAATTCTATTTTGCGGCTCAGGATATTTTTGTAAATCTTTATTCTCCAAAAGGAGATAAATCATATAACAGTCATACTGGAAAAATGAGTGATGTAAGAGATTCTGTAGACTTTAATATTGGTTTGCCGATGCCGTCACTCGGATTAAAAGTTCAGTTCTAAAAAGTAACACCTCGGCAGTGCCGGGGTGTCTAATTTAATAAGAAAATAAATTGGAGAAAATAGTGGAAAACGGATTTAGTTTAATCGAATTATTTAAGCTTGGCGGACCTTTTATGTGGGTACTGCTTGCATTTTCAGTTGCAACAGTTGCTATCATCATTGAAAGATTGATTTACATTTCATGGCATGACATAAAAGTTACGCCGTTAAAAAATAAAATTGCGGGACTTTTGAAATCAGGACAGAAAGATGAAGCGGAAAAATTTCTTGTTTCATGCACGCATAAAGAAACTGTGGCATCGATTTTTCTTGCACTTTTACAGAATGCAAAATATGGTGAAAACAGAATGGAACGTTCTGCAGAAAGCGAAGCACAGGAAAGACTCCGCAGAATGGAAAATGGTTTTAACTATCTGACTGCACTTTCTTCGCTTGCTCCATTGACAGGTTTTTTAGGAACTGTATCTGGAATGATCGGAGCATTTCAACAGATAGCAAATGCGACAGATGTAAATGCGCAGCTTGTTGCAGGCGGAATTTACGAAGCACTCATCACTACAGTATTTGGTCTGATGATTGCGATTGCAGCTCTCGTTGCTTATAATCTTTTGATTCAGAAAGTTGATACTTTTGCAGCAGAAACTTCAAAAGCAATCAATGATTTAGTTCCGGAATTGATTTAAGTAATATTATGATTAAACGTTTTGTCAGACATAATGTTGAAGATGCGGGAAGTTCCGGTTCATTAAATGACCTTTCATTTTTGCTGATAATTTTCTTTATCGTAATTGCAGGTTTTAATGTCAACAAAGGATTTCTTTTAAATCTGCCGTCAAAAGATAAGCCGATTGTTGTAAATACAGAAGACATTGTTAAATGCAATCTTTCTTCAGATGGGAAAATATTTTTACAGGATAGTGAAGTAAGTGTTGAAAATCTTTCTGAAAAAATTACTGAAAAACAGAAGACGTGGCCGAATATGACTTTTCTTTTAACGATTGATTCAGAAACTCCGTATCAGAAAGTTGTTGATGTAATTTCTGTAATCAGAAAACTTAAAGTAGAAAATTTTTCATTTCGAATGAATCAGGCGGAAAAATAAATGATTAACTTAAAACCAAAGAGAAGAAATCCGTCGATTACAACTTCATCAATGTCGGATATCGGATTTTTACTTTTAATTTTTATTATGCTCATTTCACTTATGAACCAGAGATATGAAGAAAAAATTACTTATTCAGAAAGTACTGTTCTTGAAAGAACTCAGACCGACAGTAATTTTGAAATCTGGATTCAGAAAAATGGTGTCATTTCTGCAGACGGAAATGTGCTTGACAGAAATTCCACAGAAAAAGCAATCATAAATGCTATCGCAGAAAATCCGAATGTCCGCATTCATATAATTGCAGATAAAGATACTCCATATAAATACGTGAATGAAGTAGTTTCAGTTCTGCAGGTTTTGCAGCATCGTGTTGTAAGTTTTGTCGTGAGGGAAAAATAAAATGAGCGTAGAAAAACTTTCAAAATATTCCCGGTTTGCCCGTCCTGCGCTTTTTGCAGTTGTACTTATTCTTCACATTGCTGTGATTTCAATTTTTAATTTTACCGAAAAAGAAGAAGCTGTTGAAACAGTTGATTTTCGTGAAGCAGAAGTTTTTAAACTTGTTGATATTCAGGAATATACTGCACCGCCAAAAACTTCTGAATCGATTACGGTAAAAAATCAGCCGAAAGCATCTGAAAATATTAAAGAGACAGAAGAAAATGTACACGAAGAATTTGATGAAAGTCAGTATCTTCCGCAGCATAAAATATCTTCTGTTCCAGTGATTCCGGTACGCGATATTCTTTCAAGAATTGAATATCCGCCGATGGCTCTCAAACAGGGAATCGAAGCTGTTGTCTATCTTGAACTTTTTATAGACAGTAAAGGCTGTATTAAAAATATCAGGATTTTGAAAGATCCGGGACATGGTTTTGCAGAAGCTGCCGTCAGAGCGCTTCGTGGAATTACATGTATTCCGGCTGTCGTAAACGGAAAAGCCTGTGCAGTAAAATTCCGCTATCCTGTTAAATTCACCTTAAATTAGAAATATCCGTGCTGCATAGAAATACCAGGTACTCGACCAAGAGCCTTAAAAGAAATATACTTCAATGCATGAAAATCGTTATTCTTGACGGTCATGCATTGAATCCTGGTGACCTTTCTTATGATGTCTTTAAAGAGTTTGGAGAAGTAACATATTACGAAAGAACTTCTCCTGAGCTCACTCTTGAACGAATTATTGATGCCGACATCGTTTTTCTCAACAAAGTAAACCTCACTCGCGATATTTTATCTCAGTGTAAAAATCTTAAATACATCGGTGTTTTTGCAACAGGCTATAATGTAGTTGATGTTTCAGCAGCACGCGACCTCGGAATTGTTGTTACGAACATTCCGTCTTATAGTACGATGGCAGTTGCGCAGAGTGTGTTTGCGCTTTTGATGGAATTTTATAATGCCGTTTCTCTTCATTCAAAATCGGTGATGGACGGCGAATGGATTTCTTCGAAAGATTTCTGTTACTGGAAAGTTCCACTTACAGAACTCTATCAGAAAAAAATCGGACTTGTTGGATTTGGTTCAATCGGACAGAGAGTTGCACGAATTGCATCAAGTTTTGGAATGCAGGTATCTGTTTACACAAGAAACTCTCAGAAAATTTCAGACTATAACAAGACAGCACGCGACGATGAAAAAGTAACTGAAGTCACACTTGATGAACTTTTGAAAAACTCAGACATCATTTCTCTGCACTGTCCGCTCACAAACGAAAATCAGAAAATGATAAACATAGAATCGCTTTCGAAAATCAAGTCAGGGGCAATTCTTGTAAATACTGCACGCGGCGGTCTTGTCGATGAAAGCGCTGTCAGAAAAGCGCTCGAAGAAAAGAAACTTGCAGGGTATGCATGCGATGTAATTTCAGAAGAACCGATGAAAAAAGATTCTCCGCTTTTAGGTGCACCAAACTGCATCATAACACCGCACATCGCGTGGGCAGCAAAAGAAACCCGTATCAAACTTTTGAACATCGCAGTAGAAAATCTCCGCGGATTTTTGAATGGAAAAATTGTTAATCAAGTGAATTAAGAGGAATATATGTTTAAACCTGAATTATTAAACACAATTAAGGGTTATGACGGCAAAACTTTTGTAAGTGATTTGATCGCCGGCGTAATCGTTGGAATCGTTGCACTTCCGCTTGCAATCGCATTTGCAATCGCGTCGGGAGTTGGACCTGCAGCTGGAATTTTCACCGCCATCATCGCAGGATTTTGTATTTCTGCATTTGGTGGAAGTCGCGTTCAGATTGGTGGACCTACTGGTGCTTTTGCAGTAATCGTATTTGGTGTTGTTGCAAAGTTTGGTTTGTCTGGACTTGCAGCTGCAACTGTAATCGCCGGAATCTTATTGATTTTGCTCGGCGTTTTCAAAATGGGTGGTCTTGTTAAGTTTATTCCATATACAATCGTAACAGGATTTACAGCAGGAATCGCAGTAGTAATCGCATCGGGACAGATCGGAGATTTCTTCGGACTAAGGCCTGATTTCTCAACACCGATGATGGTACTCGGTGAAGAACTTACAAAGATGCCTGGTGACTTTTTGCCAAAGATGATCGTGTATGTAAAATCTGCAGCAAGCGTCAACTGGTATTCATTTGCAATGGCAGCAATCTGTCTTGCATTTATTTTCATCTGGTCAAAGTTTGTAAAAAAGATTCCTGGTTCTATTATCGTAATCGTAGTTGCAACTGTTGCATCTGTATTGCTTTCAAAATATGCAAACCTTCACTGCGACACAATCGGAACTTTCGCTGACGGAACACCGCACTATGCAATTCCATTAATCAAAGATTTAAAACCGACACTTCCGGATTTTAACATCAAGACAATCATCGACTTGTTCCCGACTGCAATCTCTATCGCAGTGCTTGCTGCAATCGAATCACTTCTTTCTGCAGTTGTCGCTGACGGTATGATCGGTTCAAAGCACGATTCAAATACAGAACTCATCGCCCAGGGAATTGCAAATATTGCATCTCCTGTTTTCGGCGGAATCCCTGCAACTGGTGCAATTGCGCGCACTGCAACAAACATCAAAAATGGCGGACGCACTCCGATTGCCGGAATCATTCATGCAGTTACACTTCTTTTGATTTTACTCTGTTTCGGAAAATACGCTGCATTCATTCCAATGCCGGCACTTGCTGCAATCCTCATCAACGTTGCATGGAACATGGCAGGCTTTGGTGCAATCCGCGCTCTCTTGAAAGGACAGAAATCTGACATTGCAGTTTTCTTCATCACTTTCATCATCACAGTTTTTGTTGACCTCACAGTTGCAATCGAAGTAGGACTCGGTTTTGCTGCATTCTTCTTCATCAAAAAAATGATTGACCTTTCTGAAGTCCAGGATGAAAGAAATATTATTACAGGTGGAATTCATAAAGACCAGCCTTCAGAAAATCTCGACATCCCTGTCAATACTCTGGTATTTGAAATCGAAGGTCCGCTGTTTTTTGGAACTGTACGCAAGTTTGAAATTGCAACAGAAAGAGCAGAAACAAACTGCAAAGTTTTAGTTTTGAGAATGAGAAACACTTTGTATCTTGATGCCGGTGGAATCCGCGCACTCGAACAGTGCAAAGCTGCGTGTGACAGAAAGAACATTACAATCGTAATTTCCGGAATTCACACTCAGCCATACATGCTCCTCGAAAAAACAGGAACAGCAGACAAACTCGGAAGAGAAAATATTTTCGACAACATCACAGCCGCATTAAACCGCGCACGTGAAATCGTAAAATAAAAGAAAGCCGTACGACTTACCAGAGGGGGAAGGAAAGATAAAACTGGTGTGTCGTGCGGCTTAATTTTTTTTTATGCGATTTTCTTGTTTGGTGTAAGTTCAATTGCTACTGTTTTTGTCATGACGATTTCTTCAACTGGAACTCCGAAGAGCTTTGACAAAACAAGAAGGTTGTCGATTGAAGGAATGTTCTTTCCCTGTTCCCAGGCGTAAACTGCCTGTGGGTATTCAAACCCGAAAATTGTCTGTAAATCGCGAACTGAAAATCCGCTGATCTTTCTTAATTTCTTTATCTGTAATCCAGTGTTTTCCAAATCAATAACTGGTTTTAAAATTGTATTCTCCATAATTTAATCTCCATAAAAGTCTATCAAAAATTCCAAATAGTGCGGTACGAATGCCTGTGATTCGTGTAGTCATGCCACGAAAGTACATACGGACTGCTCCCAACACATTATCCACAGTATGTTTGACATTCATAATGACATGCATATGTTTGGCGTCGTCAACGCGATTGTTAATGTTAGAAACTTTAATAGATTTGGCCATGGTCAAACTCCTTGAATAATGTTACTGGCTGTCATACGACAGCGCTGAATTTTTGACTTTTACGGGTAAACTGGAAAAAGTCAATTTATGGAACTAGAATAGCATTTTTAGAGATTTTTGTCATTAAAGTTGCAGTTTAAAAATGTGGAATTTTGAAGTCATTCTTTTTTATTCATATTTTTAATAAAAAGATAAAAAATTCGATATATTTTTCATAAACGTGCGTATTGTATATGCAGGAGATAAAAATGCAAAATACAAATTTTCCTGCAAAAACTCAGTTCCAGTTTCGGGACAGGCTTTTTAAAGCAATTTTCGGCCGCGATACCGAACAGAGCAAACGCTGGCGACTTGAACTTTATAATGCGCTCAATGATTCTAATTACACAGATCCTGATGCACTTGAGTTAAATACAATTGAGAACGTCCTGTATATCACTATGAAGAATGACATTTCATTTCTCGTTGATTCACAGATGACTCTTTACGAACAGCAGAGTACTTATAATCCGAATATGCCGCTTAGGGGACTCTTTTATTTTTCTCAGCTTTATCAGATTTATCTTACAAAGAATAATAAGATTCTTCATAAATCGACTGTTGTAAAAATTCCGGCACCAAATTACGTCGTGTTTTATAACGGTAAAAAAGAATTTCCTGAAAGAAAGACCTTGAAACTGTCAGATGCATTTGATGGTGCCGTAAAATCTGGAAGTTTTGAATGGACTTGTGAAATGATAAATATAAACAAGGACCATAATTCTGCTCTTCAAAAAAAGTGCAAGCCGCTGTATAATTATGTATGTTTTGTTTCAAGAGTTAATAAAAGCAAAGAAAGCGGCCTGCCTGCAAAAGATGCAGTTAATGAAGCAGTGGAATGGGCAATCGGTGAAAATCTTTTGGAAGGCTTTTTCAAGATTCAGAAAGAGGAGATATTGGGTATGATTCTGACAGAATATGACGAAGAACTGACATTCCGCAACTGGTTTGAAGACGGTGTTGAAGAAGGAATCGAGAAAGGAATCGAGAAAGGAATCGAGAAAGGGCGCGAGCAGGCTGTACTGGATAGCGTAAGAAGCTTTTATTCCAATGGAGTTTCGATTGAACTTATTTCTAAATCGCTTAATTTGACTCCTGAAAAAGTTAAAGAAATTGTTAAAGATGTAGTTATTGCTTAAGAGGCCTTTGAATGCAGTTTACAGTTACATGCCCTGAGTGCGGCGCTAAAATTCCACTTGATGAAAATGAACATGAACATTTGATTGCTCAGGTTAGAAATGAGCAGTTTGAAAAGGAAATTGCAAATAATAGAGTCCTTGTTGAAAAACAGAAGGAAGCAGAAATAGAAGCTGCGATTGCAAAGATCGAAGCAAAAAAAGATGCAGAGCTTTCTGTGGAACTTGGTAAAAAAGATCAACTCATTGCAAGCCTTCAGTCAAAAAATGAATCACTTCAAAAACAGACTGACCTCACTGTAAAAAATGCTCTCTCAGAACAGCAGGTAAAAATTCAGAAACTTGAAAATGATCTTGCACTGGCAAATAAAGAAAACGAACTTAAAATTGCAACGATTAAATCTGGTTTTGAAAATACAATTAAATTAAAAGACGAACAGATTGCGCAGATTCAGGATTTTAGAAAAAAACTTTCTACAAAGATGCTCGGTGAAACACTCGAGCAGCATTGTCTTCTTTCATTTGAACAGATTCACTCGTTTATTCCAAATGTAAGTTTTGGAAAAGATAATGACGCAAGCGAAGGAAGTAAAGGTGACTTTATCTATCGCGAGACAACAGATGATGGAATCGAAGTTCTTTCAATCATGTTTGAAATGAAAAATCAGGATGATGCAACAAAGACAAAACATAAAAACGAAGACTTTTTTGCAAAACTTGATTCAGACAGAACTAAAAAGAAATGTGAATACGCAATTTTAGTCAGCATGCTCGAAGAAGAAAATGAACTTTATAACAATGGAATCGTAGACATTTCACATGCAATTCCAAAAGCATTTGTAATAAGACCTCAGTTCTTTATTCCAATCATTCAGATTTTGCGTTCATCTGCATGGAAGACTGTTGATGCAAAACGCGAACTTAAAGTAATGCAGGAACAGGAAAGAGATTTTACAAACTTTGAAACAAACCTCGAGCTTTTCAAAACAAGTCTTGGAAAAACATTTGAAAACGCACGTGCTAACCACAACAAGGCAATCGATCAGATTAAAAATACAATCAAAACTCTTCAGGGAGTTCTCGACATTCTCGAAACTTCAAACAATCAGATGACTACCTGCGACAACAAGCTTGAAGATTTTACAGTCAAAAAAATTACAAAAGATGCTCCAAGCGTTTTGAAAAAAATTGAAGAAGCTAGAAAAGAATAAAAATTATGGCTCGCAGTAAGTTGCTGCGCAGATTAAATTTTCTTCTGAGTCTGTAAAAATAAACCAGGTATTAACATCCCTTCTGTTTTTTTCATCAAGTCTTTTGTCGAGATTTTTTGCAATATCCTGATAGAGTTTTAAAGTGTATTTGATGTTGATTTCAGAAGGCGCACTTTCATATTGAATCCAGATGTAATAGCCTGATCCGTCATTGAACATGAGAACCGTACAGTTGTCATTTTCCCTGATAGTCTCCCGGCGCCCGTTCAAGTGATCTGCATAATCAGAAAAAGTTTTTTCATTTTTATTGTAATAATAATACGGAAAATCTCTTTCAGGTTTTTGTGCAAAGAGAGAAGTGTTTACAAAAAGTGCTGCAAGAATTATAAAAAGTATTCGCTTCATATTAGATTCCACTTTTACCATGCAATATCGTAGATTGCATCAGCAATTTTTTTAGCTTCCTGTCTCGAAACAATAGTTTTAGGTTTTTGTACAGATTTATTGTCCGAATAACAGCAGAGTGCAATTAAAAATAAAGTAAAAATCAGAAGCAGTTTTTTCATAAAATCCTCTGCTAATAATTATACAACAAATTTCAAAAAACACCCAAAAAAATCTGTGTCAATCTGTGTCCCATTTCTTAGCTCTCATCCACACCCAGCTCCCCGCGAAGCACAACCATCTCTCTCCTAATTCTGCATTCCTGATTAAATTCCCCCTTGACTTTTAATACTATATTCCGT
>JAGHSB010000161.1 GCA_018066075.1 Candidatus Treponema scatequi | reverse complement strand
AAGCAGGACTTTAATGCAGACAGGATGAAAGGAACATACAAACCTATGACTCTTGCTGATGAAGCTCTTTCTGCCATGAATTAGTAATTTAAGAAAGTCGACTTGTTCGTTGACTTTTTATGGGAGTATAAATTATGGCAGACAAAAAAATTTTGGCAGTTGATGACTCAGTTTCAATCAGAACAAGTATTTCATTTGTATTAAAACAGGAAGGATATGATATCACAGAAGCCGTTGATGGTGTTGACGGACTTGCAAAAGCTAAAGCAGATAAATTTAATCTCATCATCACAGATATCAACATGCCTAACATGGACGGAATCGAAATGATCAAACAGCTCCGTCAGACTGATGGCTACAAGTTTACACCAATCATCGCCCTTACAACAGAAAACCAGGAATCAAAAATGCAGGAAGGAAAAGCTGCAGGTGCAACAGGCTGGATCGTAAAACCATTTACATCAGAAAAGCTTATTGCAATCGTAAAGAAAATCATCGGATAAAATTCGGAGAAAATATTTTTAATTGGAGAAGAATATGAAGAGTTTAAAGAAAACAATCATTAAGCTGGGAATTGCAATTATCGTTCCGGTAATTGCAATCATCGCACTGTATTCAGGATTTTCAGCAAAAAAGGCAATCATTGACCTCGAACTTAACAACCTGACATTACTTTTTCAGGAAGCTGCAAACCATGCAAAGTACATGGTCGAAAATGAATACACACGACTTGAAACAATCGCAGGGAATGACACAATCCGTGATACATCAATTCCTGTAAAAGAAAGAGCTGCAATGCTCAACAAGTTTTTAAAACCAGAAATCGGTCACAGGTATTTCGTATTCTCAGATAAAAACGGAAACGCATATTCATCAGAAGGACGCAAAGTAGACATCTCTCAGCGTCAGTACTTTCAGGACACAAAAGAAGGAAAAAATGCAGTTACAGATCCTTTGATGAACAAAATCTTAAATGCAAAAGCAATTCTTTATGCAGTTCCATATTATGATAAGAACAACAATTATGCAGGAGCATGTTGTCTCGATGCTACTCCAGACATCCTCGAACAGATTTGTAAAAGCATCAACATTTCAAAGCACAACACAACAGTAATCATTTCAAGAGATACGGGTGCTGTAATTGGAACTTCAAATCCTGATGTCGCTCCACTTGATACAAAATACGAAGAGCTTGCAAAAACAAAACCAGCATACAAACCGATCGCAGCAGAATTCAAATATGCACGCGCCGGTGAATCAAAAACAATGATGATGAAAATCAAAGGAATTAATTTTTTCGTAGCATATACTCCAATCGAAGGAACACCTTGGTTCTTAACAATGTACGCTCCATATATCGACTTCCATAAAGAACTCCTTTTCATGGAAATTGCAAACGGCGTAATTGGAATTATCATCGCAATCATCGCTTCATTCATCCTTACACTTTTCGCAAATAATATTGCTTCTGTATTCAAAACAGTTGCCCTCATGCTCCAGAGAATTTCAGAAGGTGACCTTGTACTCGCAGAAATCTCAGAAGATACAAAACTTAAACTTATCAGTCGAGATGATGAAATCGGTGATATGAATAAATCACTCCAGCAGATGATTGTTAATCTTAGTTCAATTCTTGCAACAGTCCGCGACTCTGCAATTCATGTTGAAACAGGCGGTTCACAGCTTTCATCTTCAAGTCAGTCAGTATCTTCCGGTGCTTCTGAACAGGCAGCATCAACAGAAGAGATGTCTGCAACAATGGAAGAAATGACTTCCAACATCAGACAGAATGCAGACAACGCTGCTAAGACAAGTTCAATTGCTAACAAAACTTCTGCCGAAGGTGAAGCCGGAGGAGAAGCAGTTACAGAAGCTCTCGAAGCAGTTAAAGAAATTGCAAACAAGATTTCGATTATCGAAGAAATTTCTAATCAGACTAACCTCCTCGCAATCAATGCCGCAATTGAAGCAGCACGCGCAGGAGATGCAGGAAAAGGATTTGCAGTTGTTGCATCAGAAGTTCGTAAACTCGCAGAACGCAGTAAGATTGCTGCCGGAGAAATCTCAGAACTCTCTGGCAAGACACTTCTTGCAGCAGAAAATGCCGGAAACAAAATCAACGAAGTTGTTCCAGGTATCGAACAGACATCACAGCTCATCGACGAAATCGCAACAGCATGCCGTGAACAGGACAACGGCGCAGAACAGGTTTCTACAGCAATCATCCAGCTCGATACAGTCGTTCAGCAGAATGCATCTGCAGCAGAAGAAATGGCAGCAATGGCAGAAGAACTTTCAAGTGAAGCTCAGAAACTCGTAAAAGCAATCAGTTTCTTTAAGATTGATGAACAGCTTCTCGAAGAAGCAAGAACAGAATCAAAGATTACTGCTACTTCAAAGAAAGCTGCATCTAAAACTCCTGCAAAAGCAAAATCTAAACCAGCACCAAAAGCAGATACTGTTGTAACACCAGTTTCACAGTACTCTGGAGACGACATCATAGATTCATTCAAAGAAGAAGAAAAATCAGAAGCTCCTGTAAAAGAAGCAGCAACTTCTAAACCAGCAGAACCGGAAGCTCCTTCTTCAGATGAACCTGTTGCTCCACCAATTACTGGAAACTTTACACCTAAATCCTCGAATGATTTAATCAGTGATTCTGATTTTGAAGAGTTTTAATTATGATAAAGCAATATTTGACCTTAAAAATTGATGATACTCAGTACGCAATTGATGTATTTCAGATTCAGGAAGTCCTTGAATATGAAGAACCTCAGCCTATTCCATGCTCGAGTCCCCTCCTCTTAGGTATTATCAGATCAAGAGATTCAAATATTGCAATCATGGACTTACGAAAACGATTTGGACTTGGACCTCGTCGCACAGATAAAATGACAAGAACAATCGTTCTCGAAGTTCCAGACCCGGAAGAAGGCGTCATTAATTTATTTGGAATCATCGCAGACGAAGTCATCGAAGTAATCGACATCGATGATGAAAACCTCGATATAATTCCAAAAGCAAAAACAATGGCAGGTTCCGATTTCGTTTCATCAGTTCTTTCAATCAACGGAAGCTACCTTCTCGTTCTCGATACAGAAAAAATTTTCACAAACGACGATATAGGCAGCGCACTTGATGCAAGTTCATCATCTAAAGCAGGTTCTTCACCTAAAGCAGGTTCATCAAGTTCTGCAGATTCAAAAGCAGATAAATCAAAATCTTCTGCAGATGACTCTGATGAAACGCCAAAGCGCGGGCGCAAATCAAAATCTAAAAATTAACGAGGCTTACAATGACACAATTACTTACATTTACACTTAACGATAATCTCTACGCATTTGAAGTTTTCAAAGTTCAGGAAGTCCTCGAATACAAGACACCTGCAAAGATTCCATGCTCTTCACCATATGTAGAAGGCTTGATTGACTCTCGCGGAACTGGAATCTCAGTCATCAATCTCAGAAAAAAGTTTGCACTCCCAGAAGCAGAACCTACAAAAGAAACAAGAATCATCGTTGTAGAAGTTTCAAAACCAACAGACGACAACCCTGATCACATCTGCACATTCGGTGCAATCACAGATTCAGTTCAGGAAGTTCTCGAAATCAACGACTCAGAAATTGAAGCTCCGCCAAAATTCGGCAATAACATTTCACCAGAATATATTTCGGGCCTCACAAAAAAAGACGACAAGTTCATCATCATCTTAAACGAGAAAATGATTTTCTCATCAAGCGACATCGTCAAAGTGAGTCAGTAATTTTTAATTGAACTTCTTTCAATAAATTCGGTCGGAACTCTTACAATATCCGGTCCCGGAATTCCTGAAATTTTATTTAACAAAAGTTCTGCAGAGAGCTCTGCAATTTTATCCCTGTTCTGTCTGAATGTCGACAAAAACAAATTTGATGGCATTACAAGATCGTCATCATCAAAACCAATCATCGATATATCATCAGGAACTTTCTTTCCAATCTTTTCAAGATAAGAAATCGCTCCAAACGCAAGAGTATCACAAGTAACAAACAAAGCAGTAATCTCTTCAGAATGACTCAAAAGCTTTTCCATTCCCTTAAAGCCTGCTTCTTCGTTCCAGTGATCACAGATTTCATAATTTTTATCATCAAATGAAATGCCGCAGTCTGCAAGGCCTTTTACAAAACCGTCAAATCGTTCTTTTGCTGCAGGGCTTGTCTTTCTAAATGGAGCACTGAGATAACCGATTTTCTTATGACCTGCCTCAACAAATTTTTTTGCTGCAAGAACACCGCTTTCAAAATTCTCCGAAACAACAGTGCACACACCGTCAATAAACTCATTCGTCGAAATACACGGAATTCCAGATTCCCCGAGCTTTGCAATTTCAGGATCTTCATCAATCGGATTGACTACGATAATGCCGTCAACATCACGGTAAATGCAGTGATCAATGTAAGACATACCGCCATTGAAGTGCTTTGACAAAAACAGAAGGTCATAGCCAGCCATCTCGATTTCCTTTCGAAACTTGTTCAAAAGACCACCAAAAAGCGGATGCTCAAAACCACGGTTCATTGATGCATCTTCGAGAATTACGCCGATCAGTTTGGATTGCTTTGTACTAAGTGATTTAGCCGCCATGTTTGGCTTGTAGCCGGCCTTTTCAGCAGCTTTGAGAATCTTTTCGCGAGTTTCCTTGTTAAGTCTGCCGTTACCGTTAAGCGCTTTAGAAATTGTCGGAGCCGAGAATCCAGTCTCCCGGGCTAAATCATAGATTGTTACCATAAAGTCAGATAAATCGTTATTAAAAAGATTTGTTGAATAGACATAAAAAGATATCAAAACCTTTAAATGTCTCATAAAAGTATTTAAAGAAAAAATATGCGGTCCCTGTAAAGAACTTAAAATGTTTGTTCGATTAATTCACTCCGAAGTATTCTCCACACAATCGGGAGGAGTAATTTTGTAACTAGATAACTTAAGACTTTCCAGTTAGAAAAAATCTTAATAAAAAACCCGTTACATTAATGGCCAATCGTCCTTCCGTGTTATTACCTGAAGCTGCACTGACCTAACAAACATTCTGCGTTCCTTAACGGATAACCGCAATATTTTTTTACTACAATCCCATCCGAAGATGAGATCATAGATTTTTAAGTTTTAAAACTTATTCCTTAACAGAACCCATTGTCAATCCAGAAATGATGTATCTAGACATGAAGCAATAGAAGATAATGATTGGAATAAGAGAAACGGCAATACCCATGTAAATAGCACCGAACTCTGTACGATAAATATCACCACGGAGTAACTGTACCAAGATAGGTAATGTCTTCTTTTTATCATCCTGCAAGAGAATCATTGGAGTAACGAAGTTGTTCCAAGATCCTACAAATCCGAAGATTGCCTGTGTAGCAAGAGCTGGCTGAAGAATAGGAATAATAATCTGGTTAAAGATTCTGAATTCTCCGGCACCGTCGATACGTCCAGCATCTACTAATTCAAGTGAAAGAACAGATGCCATATACTGACGCATGAACAATACAGTTGCAGCAGAAGCAATTGCTGGAATTGTCAAAGGAATGAAACTATTTGTCAAATGGATAGTAGACATAAACTGGTAGAATCCAATGAACGAAATAGAAGCTGGCAACATCATTACGAAAAGAATGAAAGCCCAGATGAACTTACGTCCCTTGTACTTATAAACGTGCAAAGAATAAGCTGTCAAAGCTGAGAAGTAGATTCCCAAACCTGTAGAGCCTACAGCAACGATCAATGAGTTCATGAAACCGCGCCAAATCTGGAATTTACCTTTTGTAAAGTAAACGATGAAGTTACCAATATGAACAAACTGATTAGCATAGTTAGGATTTTCAAAAACGTTTAACCATCCACCAGCTTTGTTTACTGTTGCTACTTTCAAACCACTACCACAAGTAATGAGCAAGTTCCAGTTCTGGACAGCACTTCTACCTGGGAGCAATGAAAGACCAGCGTTGATTTCTTCTGTTGTTCTTGTTGCGTTAATCAACATCAAATAGATAGGAACAAGAGCTACAACTACGAAGAATACCATTAAAATATAGATGATTGTCTTTTTGACAGTCATTGATGCTTTATAATCCATGTCGTTGCTCCTTAGTTCTTTCTTCCGTAATCACTTCTATCCTGCATGAAGAAGTAGATGAACATAGAAAGTACCATAGTAATGATGAATACACCCATAGCGATTGCAGAACCGTAAGCATAATCGTTTACGCCCTGGAATGCCTGGTTATACATGTAAACAACCATAGTACGAATCTTATTCTGTGGTCCACCGTACATATCTGTCAACAAGAATGGAATTTCGAACAACTGCATACCACCGATAAGACCTGTGATGAGGATGTACAACATCATTGGTTTAAGAAGTGGCAATGTGATATACCATGTCTGCTGTCCCTGGTTAGCACCGTCTACAACTGCAGATTCATACAAAGATGGAGAAATAGATGTAATACCAGCCATCAACATAATCAATGTCTGACCACACCACAACCACCACTGGATGAATGATACGATACCACGTGACCAAGGAATGCTTCTGAAGAAGTTAATACCTTCTCTGATAATTTCACCGGCTTCGTTTGTATAAACGTGCTGGATTCCTAAGTTATATAAAAACTGGTTAATAGGTCCGTTAGGATAACCAAATAAACTACGGAACAAAATAGCAACCGAAGCTGCTGTCAACAAGTTTGGCATATAGAACAAAGCACGGAATGCATTCTTACATTTCAAATGCATACGTGGATCTGTAAACCAAATTGCAAATAAAAGAGCAATACCCAACTGTGGAATGAAGTTAATTAACCACATGATGAATGTATTACCGATAGCTCCCCAGAAGAATTTATCATGAATTAATCTGGCGAAGTTTTTTAAGCCAACAAAATGTAATTTTGTAGCAAATCCCTTCAAATCAGTGAAGGCAAGCAATACTGTATAAATTGTAGGCCACAACTGGAAAAAGAGGTATATAACAATGAATGGAATTACAAAGAATACACCATATTTTTGAAGTCTAGCCTCAGAACCTAACTGTTTAGTTCCCTTAACTGCTGTTGCAGAAGAAGAAACTTTGATATTTTCGGCCATAATTACTCCTGAAACTTAAGTGATGCAATAAAGTTAAAAAAAAAGTGCAGTATGACTCGTGTCACGCTGCACTTTTTTTAGATTCTAATAATTAGAATCCGAGTGTTACGTTAACCTGTTCCTTGAAGTCTGCAAGAGCCTGTTCTTTAGACTTTTCACCGTTAATGTAAGAACCTACACAGTCACCCCAGATAGCTTCGATAGCCTGGTCTGTACCCTGTGTGAGTTTTCCGTCTACGTTGTTAGCCATTTTAGCAAATTCAGCGTAGTGGTTCTGTCCATTGAGGTATGGTTCAGAGTATGTATCTTTAATCTTGTTGATTACGTTGTTGTTAGATACCATATCACCTGTGTCTTTAGCCCATCTTTCGAGGAATGAGTCATCTGTAGCTACGTATTTGATGAAGTCTTTAGCAAGGTTAGGAACCTTAGTCTTCTTATATGCTGCTACCCATGTACCACCCCAACGATATGCTGCAGGTCCTGGGATCATGTACCAGTCTCCAGCTGTGTTAGGAGCGTTTGGTTTAAGAACGTAGTGGAGACCCCATGTAGGGAGGAAGTAAGAGAATACTTCAACTTCTGCACCTTTTTCGTCTTTGAGTTCGCCCTTCATTCCAGCGAACCAACCTTCTGCCCACTGTCCCTGGCGTCCTTCATATCCTTTTTCTTTAAGGAATTTACAAGCGTCCATATAAGCTTCCATTGCTGGATCTACTACGAGTTTACCGTTTACGATCCATGGATCTTTACGAGCACCCTGGAATGGCTTGAACAAGTCACCAGTTGTAGAAACGATTACACATTTTCCGTTAGATTTTGCTTTGAGTTCTGCTGCAGCTTCGTTGAAAGCATCCCAGTTAGCAACTTTTTTCTGTACTTCAGCAGGATCATCTGTTCCGAAGTATTTTTTAGCAAGTGAACGGCGGTAGAACATAGCACCTGGACATGCCTGCCAAGAAAGACCATATACTTTACCGTTGAAAGATCCAACTTCAGCTGGATATGCGATCATCTTTGATTTAACTTCGTTATAAACGTCTGTCAAGTCAAGGAGAAGTGCATCACCCTGTTCAACGTATTTGCGAACAAATGCGTCTTCGAGAGCGAATACGTCTGGAGCACCGTTTCCGTTAGCAAGAACTGGGTCCAATTTGTTAGGGAACTGATCAGTTGGTGTAAGTGAGTAATCAACTTCTACATCTGGATGATCAGGTTTGTAATAGTTATCAACCATAGTCTGGAGTTCGTCTGTGAACGACCAGATAACCAATTTTTTTTCTTCTGGCTTTTTACCACAGCTTGATACAGATGCGATCATAGCAGCTGCTGCGATAGCCGAAAGAATAATTCTACTTTTCTTCATATTTCCTCCAGGATACATGAACATAAAATTTTTAAAGAGGCCTTTTGCTAAGCAAAGGGAATTTCTCTTTTGTACCTCTTATTATCTAACCATTCTAATTAGTTGTCAACGAAAAAAACAAAAAAAATGCACGAATTTTCCCGAAATTCCATTCTATTTCCAGTTTTTTAGGATATTTCTGTAGTATTTTCTGTTCTCATTGTACTGTTTTTCATTAACAACCATATTGAGCATGATCTTGTCGCCTTCTTTTTCCCTGATGACAAAAAATCTCTGATAAACAGCGTCTTCGCCAATGTTTTTAACGCTTACAGTTGTCTGTCCTTTTTCATTGACGATGGAAACATCTGCCAGTGGAACATAGTTTCCGGCAGTCTGCTGGATTACAGATTTTATATATTCAGAAACCTGGCGGCCTGAATCTGCGTCGTGTAGGACAAAAAGCATGGCTTCATCACCGTAGAAGAAAAGATTTTTGCTTGAAGCCGAAGACGCGTCTCCGTTTTCTGCTGCATGAGTCCAGTTTTCATCAAGGGTGATTTTTGTACCTGCAACTTCACAGACAGATGCTTTTGGTTTTTTAGATTTATGTGAAAAGCTTTTTTCTTTTATTTCGTTATGTGGAATTTGAAAGTCCGAGAAACTTGTGTCATCAGAACTTACGATCCTTCCGATGCAGACAGCCTCAAAGAGAACTTCGTTTGAATTGCTAACAATCTTTTTAACTGGAAAAACAGGAATGTATCCGTCATAATAAACGAAAACAGCACCACCAAACTGAGAAAAGTCTTCCTGAGCCCTGATGCCCGAATTCATGAATACAGATGATTCTTCTGTGACACGTCCGGCTTTCGCAGAACTGACATCTTTAGAGACACTTGAGATTGCCATCTGCTTTTTAGCTCTTGAAGCAAATTCGTAAATCAGGTCGTGAATGTAGTTGATTACATCAGTATCTTCCTGGGTCGGCTGGGTTACAAAGCGTTCGCCGGTCATGTCAACATAGTCTTTATTCGGATCAACTGTGAAAAGGAGTTCGATGTTCTTTGGCGGAAGGTCTTTAGTAGCAGGAGCAAAGTAGCGGGCTGCGTAAGTTCCACTGTCGTACGTTAAAAAGCCTACATAAGACTCGCGGTTAAAAGAATAGTCGCGAAAGTAAACATAGTCTCCGGAATTATCTGTGTAAGGAATGCCGGGCATTGCAAATGAAAGCCCCGCAAGTAATGCAACAACGATTTTTAATAAAGTCTTTTTCATATATACCTCGTACTAAAAAAAATCGATTGGCCTGTTTTGTTACAAACCAATCGATTTGAAATTATTCGGTCTGAAAATTAGCCGTTAAGTTTTGCGAGTTCTTCGTTTACGATTGAAGCGATTTTTGCACCTGCTTCTTCAAGCGGAATAAGTTTTGCGTCAGCTTCTTTTCTGAGCTTAACTTCTACGTTTGGAAGGTTCTTGTCGCCGATTACGACGCGAACCGGATATCCGATCAAGTCTGCGTCTGCAAACTTAACACCAGGGCGTTCGTTTCTGTCATCAAGAAGAACTTCGATTCCTTTTGAAGTGAGTTCATCGTAAAGTTTGTCGCATGCTTCTTTCATTGCACCGTCGTATTTAATAGGAACGATTGCAACCTGGAACGGAGCTGTACTCATTGTCCAGATGATTCCGTTTTCGTCGTGATGTCCTTCGATGATGCTTGCGAGAGTTCTGTCAACGCCGATTCCGTAGCAGCCCATGATAGGAGTTACAGGTTTACCGCTCTGGTCGAGGTAAGTAACGTGCATTGATTTTGTATACTTGTCACCGAGCTTGAAGATGTGTCCAAGTTCGTTTCCTTTTTTAGAATAGAATGTTTCGCCGCATTCTGGACACTTGTCACCAGGAACTACAACGCGAACATCTGCTGTCATGAACGGAGTAAAATCACGGCCTGGTTCTACATGAATAAAGTGAACGTCTTTTTCAAGTCCGCCTGTTACTGCGTCGTGCATTGTTGAAACGCTTTCATCACAAATGACAGGAGCGTTTACCATTTTTACAGGACCTGCAAATCCAACTGGAGCTGTTGTAATTCGAACAACATCTGCTTCTTCGGCAAGTTCCACCTCTGAAGCCTTTAACTTAGCGCAAAGCTTAGCTTCGTTTACATCAAGATCTCCCCTGATACAAACAGCTACGAAAAGTTCAGGATAATAGAAATTATCTCCGTCTTGAACGCGCTTGAGGTTTTTACAGCATTCCACTTTTGATAAATCAATAGAAGAATTTGTTACTTTATAGATGAGAGTCTTTATGAAGCTCTGTGTGTTTGTCTTTAAGAAAGCTGCAAGGTCGTCGATTGTCTTTACGTCTGGTGTTGGAATTTTCTCGAACGGCTTGTCTGTTGCTTTCTGTGGGTTTCCGTCTTTGTCGACTGCAACGTCTAATTTGCAAGTTGCCTTTTCAACGTTTGCAGCATAACCGCATTTCGGACAGAGAATAAGTGTATCGTCTCCTACTTCACTTTCAACCATGAATTCTTCAGAACCTGAACCGCCCATTGCACCAGTGTCCGCTTTTACAGAAATAGTGTTGAGTCCGAGGCGCTTGAAGATGCGGCGGTATGCAGCAGCACACTTGTCGTAAGATTCGTCGAGTGACTTCTGGTCTGCATCAAATGAATAAGCATCCATCATGATGAACTCGCGGCCACGCATTACACCGTAGCGAGGGCGGATTTCATCGCGGTATTTTGTGTTGATCTGATATGCAATAATAGGAAGCTGCTTGTAGCTTGAAAGACCGTCGCGGATCAAAGCTGTAAATGCTTCTTCTGCAGTTGGTGAAACAACCATGTCCTGACCACCACGATTCTGAGGTTTGAGCATTTCGGCTCCCATTGTATTCCAGCGGCCAGATTCCTTCCATAATTCACCGGGCTGAATAACAGTAGGTTTCATTTCCAAAAGGCCGGCGTTGTCTAATTCTTCGCGGATAATTTTTTCAACTTTGCGCAATGAACGCAATCCGATTGGCATGTAAGAATAAAGTCCGTTTCCGAGTTTGCGGATCATGCCAGAACGCATCATAAGCTGATGACTTGAAATAACAGCATCAGATGGAGAATCTCTCAAAGTGCTGATTAAAAACTGTGAACTTTTCATGGGCAATATTTTATTGAAAATTAGAATTGTGTGCAATTACATATAGAAAAAAGTAATGCAGATAAAGGCTTTGCAGTCAGTTTTGAGATGTGAAGATCTCTTCTTTGTGAATATTTCCCAATTCTTCAAGGGCTTTTTTAAGTGGAATTTTGGAGTGGGCGGTCTGGTAGTTTGCGATGTCCTTGTTGAAGCAGTTCATTGAGAAGTGCTGGTAGACGAAGACGCGGGACCAGGGGTCAGTAGGAATACCCGTGACCTTAGGCTGGTCAGTATAAGTTGCAGAAGTGGACTTAGACTGACCGAGATAAGTTTCGGCGAGGGTGTCGCGGTATGGGAGGAAAAGGCCTCGGGACTTGAGTTCTGAGTAGCCGACGAGCCAGAGTTCCGGGATAAATGTGGAATTAGACTGACCGGCATAAGTTGCGAACGGAGTAGTCTTAGGTTGGTCGGTATAAGTTGCGGTTACGAGCGCTTTATGGAGTTCGGCTGTTTTCTCTGCCATCCAGATCTGAGAGTCATGGATGAGGTTTGATGCCGGGGAGTTTTTTAGGCCGAGGGACTTTTCGATTTTTGCAAGATGTTTTGTTTTTGCCGAATGAATCGGTGTCTTGTTCAAAATGATTACGTTCTTTCTGAAATCGATTTCGAGTTCGGGATTTTTTTTGAAAAAACCGTCTGCAAGTTTTCCGGCCTGACCTACGAGATATTTCTGGTTGATGTCGAGTTGTTCGGACTTTCCGGGATTGTCGCCGATTACGATGAGCTTGATTTCTGAATCTGGTGTGAGTTCATCGAGGGCTGTGTTGTAGACGACGGCGTTTTCGATCGGGTAATCGGGAGTGTCTGCGAGGGAAGTTTCTTTCTGGAGTGGAACCAGCTCGTCCGCGAATCTGTTCCACTCTTCACATTTCTCTTTAAGTTCTGTTTTAAATTTTGAAAAGGCTTTCCACTGTAAACTATTCATCGTCTACCACTGGTGCATCTTCTTCTACGATGTCACGATTGCGATAGATGTTGATTGCAAGAACTACTGCAACAAAAATGAATACTATTCCTGCGAATCTTATGAGTGTAAATCCAAAGCTTGATGGAAGCATGAATAAAACGATTGCGGCGATGATAGTTCCACCAACCTCAATCATGTATCTCTTCTTATCAATCGAATCGTCTGTAAAAGAAAATACGGCGTATGCTTCAAGGCCTGCAGAACAAAGTGCATATATTCCGAGAATGATCATCATTGCCTTCCACGAAAAGTTTGCAACTCCAACAGGAAGAATGATGCAGAGAAGACCGAGAATTACGCTGAGACCGCCTCTAACGTAAGTTCCAATTTTAGCTGCTGTATTCTCAAGAAATTTCGGCATCGTGAAAAGTACATAAACTCCTGACAGAGTAAGGAATATACCGAGTGCGACAACGAGAACACTGACAATTGCTTCTGCTGAGCAAAGCATGACAAGACCAATAACAGCAGTAAGTGCCGGAATTAAATAAGCAGTTAACATAATATGTCTCCTTCTTCTATTTAATATAAAACCTAACACCTGAAAAGTCAAAATTTATTACTTTTATCAGATAAAAGAAATCTTTTGTATGTCTTTATGTATAAAACAAACTTTCTGATTTAAAATTATTTATCTATGAATGAAGAACCTTCAGAACTCAGCATCATCGCAGGAAAAAATCTTGTCATCATTAGAAAGCAATTACATCTCACTCAGGAACAGTGTGCAGAATTAATCGGCATTACTGCTCCTCACCTTTCAAATTTTGAAAACGGTAAATGCGGCGTGAGCCTCAAAGTAATTGAACAGATTTTGAAAGCACTTCCAATTACTCCAAACGAACTTTTGATCGCCCGTTCTCGAAAAGATGAAAAGAACGGGCTTCAGGACATAATTGACGAACACCTCAAATCAACCGGCTACAGACTCTATCTCGACCTCGTAAAGGCATTTAACAAAGATAACAATAATCCACTCGGAATTCCGGACTACAAAATTCCACCTAAAAAGCGCGAAACTGCAAAAAAGGTCGCAGATAAAAAGAAGAAATAATTAGTTTATATTATTGACAAACACAAATCTTTTTTGATATATTCATAACACATTTGGAGCGATATCAAAGTGGTCGTACTGAGGCGGTCTTGAAAACCGTTGTACCTTCGGGTACCGGGGGTTCGAATCCCTCTCGCTCCGCTATTTAGGAAGCGTGGTAGAGCGGTAATACAACGGATTGCTAATCCGTCGGTTCCTTACGGGCCGGGCAGGTTCAACTCCTGTCGCTTCCGTAAGGTCTACAGAACGTGGTTCCTGTTTTGAGGCTGTAGCTCAGCTGGATTAGAGCATCACCCTGCGGAGGTGAGGGTCGCACGTTCGAATCGTGTCAGCCTCGTAGAAAACTCATCATTACGATGAGTTTTTTTTTGTTTAAAATAATTTAAGTAAACACATCAGATCCGATTCGAACCGGAGTGAGCGACGTAGAAAGGCTCCGGCGGAGCGTTTCTACGGAAGTTTGCCATGGAGGGCAAACTTAGCGAACGCAGGCGCCGCAGAGGGAGCAAACACGACGTTTGCGACCGTAGCGGCGAATCGTGTCAGCCTCGTATAAAGCTTGTTATTACAACAAGCTTTTTTTATTGATGAATTTACAATCTAACTGCAACAAATGAAAAGACCCATAAAATCAACTATAATGGTGTTTGTTCA
>JAGHSB010000263.1 GCA_018066075.1 Candidatus Treponema scatequi | reverse complement strand
AAATAATGGATTATCTTTATTGTTTACAAAATCTTCGTGAAGGATGCCTTTCATTTCTTTCACCGGTTTTATATTGCATTTCTGAAGTTGGGCTTCTTCTCGGACTCATACTTCCGCTTATATTTTTCTGGAGCATTGATAAAAAACTCGGAAGAAAATTACTTTTTGCCTATGGCATTTCACAAGTTGTTACAAACTTTACAAAACTTTGTGCATGCATCAGTCGTCCATGGATCAGAGATTCAAGACTTCATGTTTATGATAAAGCAAAAGGTTCTGCAACACGGTATTGATTTCCAAGCGGACATTCGACAACAGCAGGCTGTACTTTTGGTGGACTTGCATATGAAAAAAGAAATAACAAAGTAATCTGCATCATCTGTGCGTTTGTTACGATTGCAATTCCGTTTGCAAGAAACTGGCTTGGTGCTCATACAATTTATGATGTCATCACAGGACTCATAATTGGTTTTGCTTCATTTCTTGCAGTATCTGCTTTGATTGAAAAAGTAGAAGAGAATGTTAAATACGAAATTATTTTCATCGCAGCATCTGTTGTACTTGTTGCTGCTGCAATGATTTTTGTAAGAATTAAAAATTATCCTCAGGTTGTAGATTCAAGCGGAGCACTTCTCGTTGACCCTGTAAAAATGCAGCTCGACTTTTACAAAATGTGCGGTGCATATTTCGGTCTTCTCACAGGATTAATTCTTGAAAGAAAATTTGTTGGCTACGAAATTCCACAGAAAACAATTCCAAAAGTTTTAATCGGTGCAATTGGAACTGCGACAACTTTAGTTTTGTTTATTTTTGTAATTCCATTTATCGTAAGTCCGCTCTTTACTGAACTCGGAAAATTTTTAAAATATTTTCTTTCTGGAATTTATGCGTGTGCTGGTTATCCGGCTCTCGTAAAGAAATTTTTGAGTTTGAAAAAGTAGTGGAATTTGCCCGACCGGCAAAAGTTTCAGAATACTTATAATTTTGTTTACTATACAAAACTCTTGCTTTAAATCGTTTTCTCTGCTATTATGTTTACTATACAAATTAAGTGGAGAAAACGGTGATTACAGGCTTTCCAAGTCCCGCTCAGGGATATGAAGACAGTTCAATTGATTTAAATACTCTATTAATATCTCATCCGTCTGCGACAGTTTTCATGCAGATCGAATCAACAAAATATACAAAAATGGGAATCTACAACGGAGACCTTTTAGTCATCGACCGTGCCCGTGCAGTAAATCAGAACAGCCTTGTTGTCTACGAAGAAGACGGTCACTTTGTTCTTGGCCGTGTTTTCAACATCAAGGGAGAAGCTTCGATAACAGGGACAATTTCTTACGTCATTCACAAGGTGCGCGAACAGTGATCATGCACGCAGACGGCAACAGTTTTTATGCATCGTGCGAGCAGATCTATCGTCCCGATCTTCGCGGTAAGCCTGTTGCAGTTCTTTCCAATAATGATGGAATTATCATCGCCCTCAACAAAGAAGCAAAAGCTTTCGGTGTCAAACGCGGCGATCCTTTTTTCAAAGTTGAAAGCCTTTGTCGTCAGCACGATATCGCAGTCTTTTCGAGCAACTACACTTTGTACGCAGACATTTCAAAACGAATTGCTTCTATATATTTGGAATATGCGCCGGACATCGAGGAGTATTCGATTGATGAGTCGTTTTTTTTTTTTTACGGCGGCAACAGGAGTGTAGAGGAGTTTCATGATTTAGGGATGGAACGTAAAAAGCGCAATTAAAAAGAAGTCGGAATGCCGAG
>JAGHSB010000037.1 GCA_018066075.1 Candidatus Treponema scatequi | reverse complement strand
GATATAGGTATTGACCTTGGAACTTGTAATACTCTTATTTATGTAAGAGGTAAGGGCATCGTAATCGATGAGCCATCAGTAGTAGCAGTAGAAAGAGGAACAAACACTGTTAAGGCTGTCGGTGCAGAAGCTAAACGAATGCTCTGGAAAACTCCTGAAAATATCATTGCAATTCGTCCACTTGCTGACGGTGTAATTTCAAACATCGATGCATGTGAAATCATGATCAAATATTTCATTCAGAAAATTCTTCCAAAACACAGAATCTTTAGTTCTACAAGAATGAGAATTGGTATTCCTTCTTGTATTACAGAAGTTGAACGTCGTGCAGTTCTCGAAGCTGCCCTCAAAGCTGGTGCAAAAGAAGTTGCTGTAATTCCTGAAAGTCTTGCTGCTGCAATTGGTGCAAAGATTCCTATCGATGAACCTGCAGGACACATGGTTTGTGATATCGGTGGTGGAACTGCTGAAATTTCTGTAATCTCACTTAGCGGTATGGTTAATACTTCTTCAATTCGTGTCGGTGGAAACAAGTTTGACGAAACAATCGTTAAGCACATTAAAAATGTTCACAACCTCAACATCGGTAATCAGACTGCAGAAAAACTTAAGATTGAAATCGGAAACGTAGCTCCAGATAAAAATATCGAAAAGATGGAAATCAGAGGTCTTGATGCTATCACAGGTCTCCCTCGCAGAATGGAAATTGACTCTGTAGAAATTCGTGAAGCACTCAAAGAACCTGTTAATCAGATTGTTGATGAAATTAAATCTGTTCTCTGTCACACTCCACCAGAACTCGCAGCAGACATCGTAGAACGCGGTATCGTTCTTGCAGGTGGTGGTGCAATGCTCAAAGGTCTTGCAAAACTTATTTCTAAAGAAACAAACGTACCTGTAATTCTTGCAGAACGTCCTTTGGAATGTGTTGCACTTGGTGCTGGTGAAGCATTTGAATTGTTCAAAGACATGTCAAATGACAGAACACTTTACGACAATCTCAATAACTAAAAAGATTCCAAATGCAGAAAAATAAAAAGTTAAATTTACGATTTCGCTTTCAGGAATTTCTTCTCATAATCTTAGTAATTGCATCTAACATTATGCTTTCGCTTTACACTGGCGGATTCATCGTAAATTTCAAGAAAGTAGGATTTACAATTTTCTCAACAGTTGAAAAAGGAATTTCTGTTGTAACTACGTCAGTTAAAAATTCAGTTACGGCTGTTCAGAAACTTGCTGTATTAAGCAAGGAATATGAAATTCTTTCTGAAAAATTGAAAGACTACGAATTAATGCAGAGAAATAATTCCACAATTAGAAAAGAAAATGCAAGATTAAAAGAACAGCTTGGATTTGTTGAAAGCGTACAGCAGAAGACAATCCCTGCAAATATTATTTCTCGTGGTGCAGATAACCTTCACACAACAATCATCATTGATAAAGGAAGTAAAGACGGTATTAAAAAGAACATGAGCGTTATTTCCGTTCAGGAGGGTAACGTAGGTATCGTCGGTAAAGTTGTTTCTGTCGGATATATAACAAGTGAAATAATGCCGATTTCTTCAATCAACTGTACTATTTCTGCACGCATTCAGAATACAAGAGATATCGGTCTCGTTTCTGGAAACGGATCAGAAGATGCATCTCTTTCAATGAAATACATCAAGAAAAAAGTTATTGGTGATCTTCACTTTGGTGACGTAATCGTAACTTCTGGTGAAAACGGAAACTATCTTAAAGATATTCCTCTTGGAACAATTTCTAAAATTACAGTTTTGGATTACGATTCTTCTCTTGATATCGAAGTAACGCCAATCGTTAATTTTTCAAGACTTGAGTATGTAATCGTTGTATCAAATACAGAAATGAAAGAAACTAATGACGCATCACAGAATGTTTCTGATGATAATACTGAAAATAATGGAGAAGTAAAATGACAAAATCTTATGTATCAAGTTTTTTATTTCTCATAATCTTTGTATTGATTGAAACTGCAATTCTTTCACAGATTGCAATCATTCCTGCGATGCCAGACCTTGTTTTGCTTTGCTCGATTTATTTTGCAGTAAACAACGGGTCTGTACCTGGTGAGATTACTGGTTTTGGATCAGGTCTTCTCGTAGATTTTTTAAGTGGAAGTCCGTTCGGCCTTAACTGTCTTGTAAGAACAGTAATCGGTTATGCAGCAGGTTTCCTTAAACGAATGCTTAACTTAAAGTCTTTCCTTGTAACATTCCTTCTCGGATTTACAGGAACGATTCTTAAAGCTTTGCTTATCGGCCTTACATCTTTCTTCTTTCCAAATATGATTAATACATACAACATATTTTCAATGGTTTTCCTTTGTGAACTTCTTGAAAATTCATTGTTGTGTCCGTTCATGTTTAAATTCCTTGATTGTTTTTCGAGTTTCCTGATTCTGACGGATAAATATTAAAAACAATTATCTTGGGTGAAAGGGTTTAATTTCTTGGGGGAAAGGATATGAACAGAGACAGTAATAACAATCAGGACTTACGCCGCGACAGAAATATTCTTACAGTAATTTATACTGCTCTTTGTCTCATCGTTTTTTTCGTTTACATCTTCAAGCTTTTCTCAATGCAGATCATTGAAGGAAGCAAATATAAAGTTCAGTCAAAGACAATCTCAAGCCGTATCACTTCGATTCCGGCTCAGAGAGGAGAAATTTACGACCGCAACAACGATAACGCTATGGTCGTAAACTCAGATTCCTTCGCAGTAGAAATCACTCCCGGAGAAATTCCACGCGAAGACTTTGACACAGTAATTTCACGACTCGCAACAATTCTGCAGATTCCAAAACAGGACATCGACGAGCATGTTCCACCAGAAATCAGAAAAACATATAACCCTGTCACTGTAAAAACTAACGTCAGTTTTTCAGTGATTTCAAACATCGCAGAAAATCTCACAGATCTTCCCGGCGTTTCATGGGTAAGCCGCCCGATAAGAAACTACATCGAAACAGGAAGCTTTTCACATATTCTCGGATACGTAGGAAAAATTACCCAGGACGAAATGAACCTTATGTACAATAAGGGTGGATATTCGAAGCGAAGTATCGTCGGTAAAACTGGAATTGAAAAACAGTACGACGGTTTCTTGCAGGGTAAAGATGGATACGAAGAAAGAACAGTAGACGTTAAAGGTCGTATGCTTTCTGAGACTCCGACAATCGTTCCGCCTCAGAGTGGAAAAAAACTTGTACTTACAATTGATTCACGCACACAGATTCTTGCAGAAAAAGCTCTCGGAAACAGAATCGGTTCAATCGTAGTTTTGAAACCTTCGACAGGAGAAATCCTTGCAATGGTTTCATATCCTTACTTTGATTCAAACCTTTTCAATTCTGAAAACGCTGCAGAAGAATATACAAAGCTTGCAAAATCAGAACATAATCCTTTGCTCAACCGTGCAGTAAACGCAGCTTATGCTCCGGCTTCTACATTTAAAATTGTAATGGCAACTGCAATTCTTGCAGAAAAAGCATTTCCTGAATATGAAAGAGTTGAATGCAAAGGTGAAATAGAATACGGTGGCCGAACATTCCACTGCTGGATTTTAAAACCTGGACACGGAAGACTAGACCTTAAGCATGCTGTCGGTCACTCATGCGACATCTACTTCTGGCAGGTTGGACGCGATAATCTTGGTATCGATAAGATTGTCGATTATGCAAAGATTTTCGGTTACGGACAGAGCACTCAGATTGACCTTCCTTCACATTCAAAAGGATTTGTTTCAAGTCCTCTCTGGAAGGAACGTAAATATCACGAACGCTGGCTTGATGGTGATACGATGAACGTTTCAATCGGTCAGGGATATACAACAGCAACACCTCTTCAGGTTGCAGATGTAATGGCAATGATTTGCAATGAAGGAAAAATTTACAAGCCTCATCTCTTAAAAGAAATTCGTGATCCTGTAACAGATGAAGTCATTCAGGAAGTTCACCCTGAAGTATTATTTGAAAATTCAATTGATCCTGCCGTTTACAAAAAAGTAAAAGAATCTTTGAGATTTGTAGCAACAGACGGTTCTGCAAAATACGCAATGCAGAATCCAACAGTAAAAATTGCATGTAAAACAGGTACTGCCGAAGTTGCAGGATATACAGACAGCTGGCATAACTGGCTTCTGGCATATGCACCGTATGATGCGCCTGTCGAAGAACAGATTGTCGTTTGTACAATGGTTGAAGCTGCAAACTCATGGGAATGGTGGGCAACTTATGCTGCCAACATCGTCATTCAGGGATATTATGCAAACCAGACATTTGATGAAGCAATTGATGCTTTGCATTTCAGATGGCTTGTTAAGCCAACGAGACTTACAGAATAGGAGAGTAGACCGATGAAAAAATTTAATGTTTTGGCAGCCATCGATTATATAGTTTTAATTTGCGTAATTTGTCTTACTCTCATTGGAATTGCATTTATCTATTCTTCTGCCATTGACCGTGACGGAGTTTTGACAAATTCAAACTACATCAAACAGATTATCTGGGGCATTACAGGCATTATACTCATGATATTTTTTGCATGCTATGACTATCGAAAAATGGAAAGATATATTCCTTATGTTTTTTATTTTTCATGTTTAGTACTTTTATATACATGCTTTTTTGGAAAAGTCGTAAAGGGAAGCCGAAGCTGGCTTGGTATCGGAAGTTTTGGTATTCAGCCGTCAGAGTTTTGTAAAGTTATATTTATTTTGTTTCTTGCAAAATATCTCAATGAAAGCGAAAATGAAAATCCTACAAAACGATTTATCAAAAGCACAATATACCTTCTCGTTGTAATTGGTCTTTTGATGCTTCAGCCTGACCTTGGAACTTCTCTCGTGTTCATTCCAATTTTCCTCTTTATGATGCTCGTATCTGGAATCGAAATGAGATACATCATTCTTGTTTTGGGTGTTGGAACTTTCACAATTTTGTTTACAATTCTGCCGGTATGGGAATCTGGTATTGTCGGGCATCCTGTTGCTGCAATCAAGTTTTTGACAGACTCTCGACTCAGACTTGTATTTACGCTTTCGATGCTTGCAATCATGATCATCGGTTTGCTTGGTCTTTATTTTTATCGAAACAATAAATATTACTACTGGATTTCATTTTTTGCCGGCATCATTCTTATTTCACTTATTGCATCAAAATTTGTCGGAATGAAATTGAAACCATTCCAGCTAAAGCGACTCATCATCTTCTTAAACCCAGAAGTTGACCCACGAGGCGCCGGCTGGAACATCATCCAGTCAAAAGTCGCAATCGGTGCCGGAGGCTTTTTCGGCCGCGGCTTCTTAAAAGGAACCCAGTCACACTTGAGCTACCTTCCGGAACAGGGAACAGACTTTATCTTCTCAATCCTCTGCGAAGAATGGGGCTTTTTGGGCGGCTTCTTAGTCTTTGCACTTTACCTTTGTCTTATGCTCCGCATGGTCCACATCATAAAAACAACTCCAAACAAATACGGCGCATACATTACAACCGGAATCCTCGGCATGTTCTTTTTCCACTTTCTCGAAAACATCGGAATGGTAATGGGCCTCATGCCGTGTACAGGTATTCCGCTTCTGTTCTTGTCATACGGCGGTTCGTCTCTTTGGACTTCGATGATCTGCATGGGAATCGTAATGGCTGTTAAGTACAGAAGATTTAATTTTATGAACTAATTTTAAAAA
>JAGHSB010000125.1 GCA_018066075.1 Candidatus Treponema scatequi | reverse complement strand
AAGCAGGACTTTAATGCAGACAGGATGAAAGGAACATACAAACCTATGACTCTTGCTGATGAAGCTCTTTCTGCCATGAATTAGTAATTTAAGAAAGTCGACTTGTTCGTTGACTTTTTATGGGAGTTTTTTATGAAATTAAATCCAATTATTGTCAGCCTTCTTGAGACTGATTTGTACAAGTTTTCAATGGGACAGGCAATTTATCACCAGTTCCCTTCATATAAAACAAACTGGACTTTCAAGTGCCGCAACAAGGACGCAAAGTTTACGGCAGAAATGGTTTCTGAAATTAAGGATCAGATCAAGAATTACTGCAGCATTCAGTTTACGGAAGATGAATTGAATTATCTTCGCAAAATTGAATGGCTTCACGAAGACTATGTCGATCATCTTCGGCTCTGGAAGCCTCGCTTTGAAGATTTTGAAATCACTGATAAAGCAGACTGCGGACTTTCTATCGAAGCTGTCGGAACATGGCTCAATACTTCAATGTATGAAATTCCTGTTCTTGCAATCGTAAACGAAGTTTACTTCAGAATGGCTTACAAGTACGAAGATTTGATCGAACAGTACAAGAAGCGCCTTGACCAGAAAGTTCAGTGGCTCATCGATGGAACTTACAACATCGGAAGTTTCTCTGAGTTTGGTCTCCGCCGCCGTTTGTGTGCAGAAGCCCAGGAACTTGCAGTTAAAAAACTTTGCGAGAACAACAAGAACTTTAAAAACAGTTTCTGCGTCGGAACATCAAATGTTTACCTTGCAAAAAAATACGGCGTAATTCCAGTCGGAACAATGGCTCACGAATATATCATGTGCGTAGGTCAGGGTAACCCGATGTACAATCCTGCTTATTCAAATAAGCTTGCAATGGACAGCTGGACAAAAGAATACGGCGTATTAAATGGAACTTACCTGACTGACACAATCGGAGATGAAACAACTCATCTTGATATGGGTTATACATTCTCAATTTGTTTCTCAGGTGTTCGTCATGATTCTGGTGATCCTTATGAATGGGGCGAAGCGTGGATCAAGCACTACGAAAAGTTCTACAACAAATATAAAGATGAACGCGTTAATCCAAAGAACAAGACTTTGCTCTTCAGTGACAGCCTTGATTTTGAACGCGCATCAAAACTTTACGACAGATTCCATGACAGAATCAAAGTCGCATTCGGAATCGGAACTTACATTTCTAACGACACAGATGTTGAACCTCTCAACATCGTTATGAAAGTTACAGAATGTAATGACCGTCCTGTTGCAAAACTTTCAAATGCGCAGGGAAAGACAATGTGTAAAGATGATGAGTATGTGGAATACTTGAAGAAGGCAATCGAGTGGAGGCTCGGACACAAATGAGTTTAAAAGAAGAAGCCGTTCAGTTTATCAAAGATTATTTTGAAAAGAACGGCGATAAAGATACAAAAGCTGTAATCGGAATTTCAGGCGGAAAAGATTCTTCTGTTGTTGCCGCTCTCTGCTGTGAAGCACTTGGTAAAGACCGTGTAATCGGTGTGCTGATGCCGAACGGAGTTCAGAAAGATATAGAAGATTCTAAAAAGCTTTGCGCTCACCTTGGAATTAAAAACTATACGATTAACATCAACGGGGGTTACACAGGCCTTACAAATGAAATCTCTGATCAGATGAATAAAACAGATTTACCTGAACAGTTCACTTCAAATGTACCGGCCCGCCTCAGAATGGTAACACTTTACGGTGTCGCTGCCGCAATCGGTAACTGCCGCATCAGCTGCAACGGAAACCTTTCTGAACGCCTCACAGGATTTTTTACGCTCTGGGGAGACGGAGCCGGAGACTTTGCACCGCTTGCATATTTGTTCGTAAGCGAAGTTGTAAACCTCGGACTTGAACTCGGACTTCCTCCAGAACTTTGCCGCAAGGCTCCGAGCGACGGAATGTGCGGTAAAACAGATGAAGACAAATACGGCTTTACTTACGACGAACTTGAAAAAGTTGCACGCGGTAGAGAATCAGAAGTCGATTCTGAAAAAGTAATTCAGATAAAGAAAAAACTTTCTGGAATGGCTTTCAAGAGAAGACTTTTGAACCTTCCTTGTTTTATTCCTTCTGATAAAAATCCTGATGACTGGAAATAGAAAATGAAAAAATTACTGCTGTCTGTATTTGTTTTTTGCTTTGTTTTGTTTAGTGGAATTTGTGCTGAAAAATGCAGGATTCTTGATAAGATACTTGGTATTAATGGGGTAATGGCAAGGGTTTATGGAAATGAAGAAAGTAAACCTGTAATTACACCAGAAGAATTCGGCTCTTTTACAGTTTCACAGGCATTTGAAGAGTACAAAAAGCTTGCAGACGGCGGTGATGTAAATGCACAGGTTGCTGTTGCCCTTTGTTTTTACAATGGTTACGGTACAGATAAAGATCTCAAAAAGGCTGTGGAATATCTTTCAAAAGCAATGGAGAAAGAGTGCCCTGCAGCCTTTGGTTTTATGGGCATGATTTGTACTTATTACTATAAAGATTTTGAAGCTGCCATAAAAAGTGCGACAATAGCATGCAGAATGGGTGACCTCGAATCTTATGACCTTCTTATAAAACTATATTCTGCAAACAAAGATTCTAAATACTATAATCCTGAAAAAGTTCAGATCCTTCTCGAAGAATTGAAATCAAAAGATTTAGATTTTTACTATCATATTTACATTAGGAAAAAAGGTGTTTCCTGCAGAAATGAAAAAGACTGTTTTGAATATCTTATGAAGAAAGCATCAGAAGGTTCAAAGTGGGCGTATGATCTTTTGTGGCATTGGAATAAAGTTTTACTTAAGCAGCAGTATGACATTAAAGATACTGCCAGAAAATATTATCAGGCAATCAAACTGTCTGACGAACAAAAATACAGTGAACGGCTTTCGTATGTTCCATATGTCGTAAAAAATGCAGAGGCCGGTGATAAAGATTCAATGTACTGGCTGTATGAATTTTATAACGATTATTATGCTCCGTATTTTGATAAGGCAGAAGCTTTTAAATGGTGCAAACTTGCAGCAGAAAACGGATATGAAAAAGCTTACCGTAAATATGCAATGGAACTTGAAGAGAACAGTTATTATTCTCCAAAAGATGTTGAAAAGGCATTTGAATATTATCTTAAAGATTATGAATATCAGTCTGCTAAAAATTATGATCTTGTTGACTTAAAAATGGGCTTTGAAAAAATAAAATATATTTATTATTGTGCTTTGTATGTTCAGCAGTATGCAAGCTATGTTTATGCAGTACAGCATGAAGAAGAATATAATCCTTCCTACAGCTGTAAATATGTCTATCCATATTTTGAAGACTATGAATTTGTTTCAAAAGATGATGCCATAAAGTTTTTACAGGATAATGCTGATAACGATGAAGAAGTGAAGGCTGTTCTTGCATATTGCTATGCTGATGGAATAGGTGTTGAAAAAAATGTCGAAAAAGCAAAAGAACTTGGTTATGATTTTAGCGTTGAATTTATTCAACTTGAAACACGAGAAGAAAACAGAAAGCATAGCAAAGAATGGTTTTTTGAAAATCATAAAAAAATTGATATTGCAGAAGCATTGTTAAATAAAGCTGAAAAAGAAAATGACGGTGAAATGTATTTTCTTGCAGGAAAAAAATTTGTTGATCTTCAAATCTCTGACAAGGCAATCTATTGTTTTGAAAAAGCAGCATCATTAAAAAATCCAAAAACTTACAGTGAATTAGGGTACATATATGCTTTTGGTACATTAACAAAACGTGACATTAAAAAAGCTGATTATTATTACAATCTTGCAGTTAAAGCAGGGGAATCTGAAGTTATTGCTGACTATGCATTTTTATTGTTGAATAAGTTATATGATGTCGATAAAGCACAAAAAATCGCTCAAAAAGGATTGAAATCTTCGAACAGAGTAAGCTATGGCAGTGAACAATTGCTTAATATGTTGGGAATTTATCTAAAATAATGATATAATGATTGTATGAAAGTATTTTCCTGGAACGAAATTAAAGAAGATTTAGAACGCGATTATTCTCAGAGCTATTTCAAGTCCGGCTCAGGCATTTCAATCGGAAGCTTCGACGGACTTCACAAGGGACACAGAGTCCTTCTCAACACTCTCGTTGATTACTGCCGCAAAAATAAGCTTCTTTCTGGCGTCGTTTCTTTTTCAAGGCCTCTTCCTTCCGTAAAACACAAAGAAGACTATCAGGGCGATATTTCAACTTTAGACCAGAGACTCAAGCTTTTCGAATCCCTCGGAATTGACTTTGCAATCATCGTAGATTTTGACGATGAGTTTGCCTCAATCAAAGGAATCGAGTTTTTGCAGATGCTCGTAAACGCCTGCAACATGACTTACATCGCAGAAGGAATCGATTTCCGCTGCGGTTATATGGGCTCGACAGACGCAAGTTCCATCAAGCTTTTTGCAGAAAACAACAATGTAAAATATGACTTTGTCGATCCGGTTTTTTACAATAATGGAACTGAGGAAGACCGCATTTCTTCTTCTTATATTCGCTCAATGGTTTTAAAGCGCTTTTTCACTACAGCGACAGAACTCCTCGAGCGTCCGTATTCCATTCAGATTGCGGTTAACTCAGAGGGGCAGGTTTTCTCACGCGAGCTAACAAGCCAGGCAGTTCCACCTGTAGGCGCATACCACTGCAAGCTTGACGGTGAAGAAATCCGCGTTGAAATCACAGAAAACGACATCATCTGTCATTTTACGGACAGCCAGAGATATAAACCGGGCGACCTCATCAACATCGATTTCGAATAACCCGCAGGCATTTGAAAAGATACAGATCATATTCAGAACTTTTTCTCAGGGTGTGGAATTATTCCATTTATTTTGATATAATTTTTCCATTATTTATATTCCACTCGAGGTTATATACTATGAATCAGAAAGTAAGCGCATTTCTTTCAAAGCACAATTTTGCACAGCACATTGATATCGATACTTTTGCACAGGCTATGCTCTGTGACATGAACAAGGGAATCAACGGAGAAAAGTCTGACGAAGACATGATCCGCACATGGACAAACCCGCCTTCAGAATCTGTAAAAGGAAAAAAAGTAATCGTAATTGATGCAGGGGGAACAAACTTCCGCTCGTGCCTCGTAACATTTGATGAAAATGGAATTCCTTCAATTTCAAATCTCGAAAAGACAGCAATGCCTGCAATCGACCGCGAACTTTCATTCAAAGAATTTTTTGACAAGTTTGCAGAAAACCTCGAACACCTCAAAAACCAGGCAGACTCAATCGGATTCTGCTTCTCTTATCCGACAGAAATCCAGAAAGACGGCGACGGAATCCTTTTAGGCTTCTCGAAAGAAGTAAAAGCACCGGAAGTAGCAGGAAAGCCAATCGGAAAATCACTTTCTGATGCACTTGTTGCACACGGATGGAACAAGCCAAAACGCATTTCTTTGTTAAACGACACAGTAGCCGCTTTGCTTGCTGGAGCCGCTTCTGGCAAAAAAGGAATGAAATATTCTTCATACATCGGTTTCATTCTCGGAACTGGTATGAATGCTGCTTACATTCAGCCTGCAATTTCTGGAAACAAAGACTTTGAAAAATCACAGATTGTAGTCTGCGAATCAGGAAAATTCTGCGGCGTAATTCAGTCTGACTTTGATAAAGAAGTAGATTCCCATACAACAAAACCTGGAACATTCTTTATGGAAAAAGGATGTTCTGGTGCATATCTCGGACCTTTGAGTTATGCTGCTTTGACAATGGCATCAAAAGAAGGCCTTTTCTCAAAGAAAGTTTCTGACAAACTTCTTTCCCTTGAAAAACTTACACTCATCGAAGCAGACGGCTTCTTGCACGCACCATACGATGAAACAACAACACTCGGAAAGATTTTTGCCGATGGTGCAACTGCAGAAGATTACGACATCGCATTTGAAATTCTTGATGCAATCGTTGAACGCTCGGCTCGATATGCTGCAACAATCCTTACAGCCTGCGTACTTCAGAGCGGCGAAGGAAAAGATCCTACAAAACCTGTCTGCATTCTTGCAAATGGTTCAACATACCACAAGACTTTCAAAGTTTACGAACGCGTAAAAGGATATCTCGAAGAAATCCTTACACGCCAGAAGGGACTTAACTGGGATATCGTTCAGGTTGAAAACGACATCACTCTGGGTGCCGCAATCGGTGGATTAATTGAACGCTAACAGAATCAAGACCGTTCTGCTTGGATTGATAATTCTTGCAGGCGGTTTTTTTAATGCCTTTTCAAAAAGTTCTCGTTATGTAATCAAAACAAAGTATTTTGATGTAATTTTTCATGAACCTTCAAAACAGACAGCACAGCTTCTTGCAGAAAATATTGATGACATTTATCTCGATATCAGAAAGTCCTACAAAGTTGAAGACTATTATACATTCAAACATTTTCCGGTTTATGTGGAATTTTCAACTCAGGAACTCAATGCATATTACACGGATTATCCTTTCAGACAGATAGTTTTTTACGATACGCTTCCGGCATCTGGTATGGCAGTTTTTAGCGAAACTGTTTTAAGCATCATTAAGCATGAACTAACACATGCGGTTGCGATGAATGTTAAGAACAAAGGAAATGAGTTTTTCAGTACCATCATTTACAACGGTTGGGGCTGGCAGTTTTATACGACACCGACATCTGTTTCAGAAGGTTTTACAGTTTCTCTTGAAAGTGAAAACGGAGAAGGCCGCCTGAATAGTCCTTTTGCGACACACATAATCAAGCAGGCAAAAATTGAAAATAAATTTCCAAAACACCAGCAGGCAACTGGAGCACGAGATGTTTATCCAATAGGAAATGTCCCTTATCTTTTTGGCGGTACATTTACACAGTTTGTAAAAGATAAATAT
>JAGHSB010000080.1 GCA_018066075.1 Candidatus Treponema scatequi | reverse complement strand
ATATAATGATGGTCGTATAATACTTTCGGATATGGGTTCTCAATACTTCTCAATGGCAGTAACTTCAACTAATCATGTAATTATTATTTACTATGATGAAAATGAAAGCCGTCTTGTAATGAAGTATTCAAAAGATCCTGTTACAGGTTCTAATCCAACAGCTGCTGTAGAATGGAATACATCTGACATTGTGTTCCCTGAATATGTAGGCAATTATGTATCGATGGTACTTGATCAGTATGATGGTATCCATATCTCAGCATTTGATTCTGGAGATTCTGATTTGGCTTACATTTATGTACCATCTTATTTGACAAAGAAATCTGAAAAGAAAATGGTACATTACACAGTTGATCAGTCAGGTGCTGTTGGTAACTGGACACAGATTAAGATTAACTCAGAAGGTAAGCCTGTAATTGCATATACTAACGCAACTGAAAACGGTCAGCGCGATGCAATTAAACTTGCAATTGCAGAAGGAAAAGTTGTAGCATCAGGTACTGCAAGTACAATTGGAACAATTAAAGCTGGTATCGATTCTAAGACTAAGTATACAACTGGAGACTGGGAATATATGACAGTTCCTGCAATTACTCCTCCACAGGGTGGTGATTCGAAGTTCCAGAATGTATGTCTTGACTTTGACTCGGCTGGTCGTCCGGTAGTTGGTTACCTTGGTTCTAACATTGAGTTTGGTAAAGCTCTTGATGAATAATTAGGTTTGTCTGAAGGCGGATTGTTGAAGCCCCGCCCGAAGATGAAAATAACTATATTTATATCTCCCTTGCAGCTCGTCACGTTGTGGCGGGCTGCTTTTTTTTGAGGGAGTGTGGATTGTGAAATTCCACTTGAACTATTTTAAGTAGTCGCGAATTTTTTGTGCGTATGTTGTGACGCGCTCTGGTGTGATGAAGCTTGCTTCTTTGAATGATGGAACTGGGCCTGACGGAGTTGCGGCGCACCAGAAGCGGACGTCGTCTGCGAGTGTGTCGTGTGATTCTCCGGCTGATGCTGCGGGTGCGAGTGCTGTCTGCTCTGAAAGATTTTTTTGTGAGTCAGCTGTGATTAAGTTTTGTAAAATGGAATTTATAAAGTTTCCGTTTTGCATTTTTACTGCAACGATTTCTGGAACAACAGCCCCTGCTGTATCTTTCTGTTCCTGAGGAAAAATAGTTGTGTTGTAGTATTTGATCAGGTTGTATGGAAATGTTCTGTGCAAAGAAAGTGAAGTTACGGCAGAACCCATATGATGTTCCTTCATCATAAATTCCATTTGAGAAGGAGTGAGAGTTGTCCAGTTTGCAAAGAGAAGTCCGTCATTCTGAAGTGATTTGATTTCATCGAGAATTGATTTCATTTCGAAAGGCAAATCAGAAAGTGAACTCTGTGCTTTGTAAAGTTCTGTGCAGAGGGCGTAGTATTCTTTGATTGTCATTCTGCTCTGCGCATAGGCGCTGATAAATCCGAAAAGTTCTGAATCATCTGAGCCGCATACTGCAAGTGGAACTGAGGCCTTCGCGTTAACTTCTTTGAGATATTTTTTTAAGTTTGTGAGCGAGTTTGGTTCTGCAAGTCCGAGCATGTTTTGATATGATGTGTAAATTGAAAAACCAAAATGATCGAGTAAGACAGGCATTGCGTAATATTTGTTATTGCTTGTTACGCTGTATCTGATTTTTGTCGGAAATGCGGCCATGATTGAAACTGGAATCTGTTTTGATTCAAGTTCGATTACTCCGCGTGAGTTGTATGCAAAGATGATTGCAAATTTTTTTGTTTGAATTTCGTAAAGAGGTTTATTTTTATTGAGTTTTACAAAACTGATTTTTGTTTTTTTATCTGCAAGATTTTTTTTAATCTGATTTTCTATTACGTTCTGCACTTCAGGTGAAATCTGGTAAAATGCAATTTTTGTCGTGTTGATTCTGATGTAGTGGGCGAGATAGATTCCTGTTGAGATGAGAAGAACTGAGATGACTGAAATAAGGGTGATTCGTGCTTTTTTTGTAAATTCCATATGAAATCCTGATTTGTTTGATGTTAATAGTATAAATATTTTGGTGGAATTTGCATAGTAAAAACATCATTTGAACGGTTGTTCAACTGTTGACAGAATGCAAATTCTCGTATATATTATTACTTGAACAGATGTTCAAGTGTTTTAATGTCATGCCGGGCTTTTGCCGGTATCTCAGGAGGTCGTATGACTACAAATCTTGCAAAGCAGGTAAAGTCAAAGATTGCAGATGAAGACACAATCAATGAGCTTGCAGAATTATTCAAGGTTTTCGCAGATTCCACACGAACAAAAATCATGAGCTGTCTCGAAGTCAAAGACCTCAACGTCGGAGAACTCGCAGAGATTTTAGGAATGACTGTTTCAGCAGTCTCACACCAGCTCCGCGTTTTGAGAAGTGCAAAACTTGTCAAAGGAACAAAAGAAGGAAAAGAAGTCAAATACTCGCTCGACGATAATCATGTCGCAATGATAATCGAATGCGGCCTCTCGCACTTACGCGAAGAGTAGTTTTTAATTAAGAATGCAGAATGCAGAATTAAGAAGAGAAGATTTTGTTGAAACTGTGAAAAAATTTTTAAGAGGAAATATATGAAAAAAACTTATAACATTGAAGTGGACTGCGCAAACTGTGCAAATAAAATGGAAGACGCTGCAAAAAAGACTGAAGGCGTTTTGAATGCGACTGTAAATTTTATGCTTTTGAAAATGACAGTGGAATTTGTAAAAGGCGCAGATGAAAAAGAAGTAATGAAGCGTGTTTTGAAAAACTGCAAAAAAGTAGAAGACGATTGCGAAATTGAGATTTAATTAGGAATTAGGAATTGTAAAGAAGGTGCTGTGATGACTAAGAAACAGAAAAAGGTTTTAACACGAATCATTATTTCGACGATTTTGATGGCGGTAATTAAATTGTGGCCGGAAAAATATTTTGATTATAAATTTTTGAATCGTGATTTGAAATTTTATCTTTGTCTTATTCCATACTTTGTAATCGGATATGACATTCTTATAAAAGCGATCAAAGGGATTATTCACTTTCAGCCTTGCGATGAAAATTTTTTGATGGCGGTGGCAACTGTTGGTGCTCTTGCACTTGGTGAAAATACTGAAGGTGTTGCTGTAATGCTTTTCTATCAGATTGGAGAATTGTTTCAGTCGATTGCTGTCGGTAAAAGCCGTAAAAGTATTTCAGCGCTGATGGATATTCGTCCTGACTATGCAAATCTTGAAACTGAAAACGGCAACTGTGAAATTGTTGATCCTGATTCTGTAAAGATTGGAAGTATAATCGTAGTGATGCCTGGCGAGAAAGTTCCGATTGATGGAAAGGTTGTTGAAGGGACTACGACTTTGAATACGGCGGCGCTCACAGGGGAAAGTGTTCCGAGAGAAGTGTCTGTCGGTGATGAGATTGCGAGCGGCTGCATTAACTTGAGTGGAATGATTAAAGTTGAAACTTCGAAAGAGTTTGGCGAATCAACTGCTTCAAAGATTCTTGAGCTTGTTCAGAATGCAAGTTCGAGAAAATCGAAATCAGAAAACTTTATTTCAAAGTTTGCAAAAGTGTACACACCGGCAGTCTGCATCGGAGCACTCGCGCTCGTGTTAATTCCATCTGTCGTAAACTTAATTATCGCGTCATCAAACGCAAAAATAACTTTCGCTAACTGGATGACTCTTGCAGACTTTACGACTTGGCTTTACCGCGCGTTAACTTTCCTTGTAATCAGCTGCCCGTGCGCGCTTGTGATTTCAATTCCGCTTTCGTTTTTTGCCGGAATCGGAGCTGCTTCTTCAAACGGAGTTTTAGTAAAAGGATCAAGTTTTATTGAAGCACTTTCAAAAGTTAGATGTCTTGTTTTTGATAAGACTGGAACAATGACGAAAGGAGTTTTCGAAGTAACTGGTGTTCATCACAGCACGCTCGAAGATGAAAAGCTTCTTGAATACGCAGCTCTTGCAGAAAGTTTTTCAAATCATCCGATAAGCAAAAGTCTGTCAAAAGCTTTCGGTCGTGAAATCGATAAGTCATGTGTTAAAGATGTAAAAGAAATAAGCGGTCATGGTGTAATGGCAATCGTTGACGATAAAGAAGTTCTGATTGGAAACGATAAGCTCATGAAAAAAGAAAACATCGAGTTTATCGAATGTCATCATCACGGAACAATCGTTCACATTGCAATCGATAAAAAATATGCAGGTCACATCGTAATTTCTGATGTAATAAAACCAGAAGCCGGAGACGCAATCAGTCAGCTTAAGGCAAATGGAATTTCAAAAACCGTAATGCTTACAGGTGATAAAAAATCTGTTGCAGAAAAGGTTGCTTCAGAAATTAAAATCGATGAAGTTTATTCAGAACTTTTGCCGGCTGACAAAGTAGCAAAAGTTGAAGAACTTCTTGCTGGTAAAAAAGAAGGAGAGCTTCTTGCTTTTGTCGGGGATGGGATTAATGACGCGCCTGTTTTGACTAGAAGTGATGTAGGTATTTCGATGGGCGCAATCGGAAGTGATGCTGCAATCGAAGCAAGTGATGTCGTTTTGATGGATGACAGCCCGCTTAAGATTGTTAAGGCGATTAAAATTGCAAAGCGCTGCATGAGAATCGTCTATGAAAATATTGGGTTTGCTTTATTTATTAAGGCTTTGTGTCTTGTACTTGGGGCTGTTGGAATCGGGTCGATGTGGTTTGCGATTTTTGCAGATGTCGGCGTTATGGTTTTGTGTGTGATTAACGCAATCAGAGTGATGATTGTGAAGAAATAAATCAGATTCCCGGATTAAAGCAGGGAAATAAAAATAAAAGAGATCTTATTGAGGAGATCCTTTATGGCCAAAGAAAAAATCTTGACTTTAAAAGAATTGAAGGTGGGAGAGTCTGCACGAATCAGATCTGTTGGTGGAACAGGCGGTCTTCGTCAGCACTTTCTTGATATGGGTGTGATTCCGGGAGCGGTAATTACTCTCGTAAAGTTTGCACCGATGGGAGACCCGATGGAACTTATGATTCACGGTTATTCCCTTACGCTCAGGCTTGCAGATGCTGCAAAAATAAAAGTAATCAAAATAACAGAAGAAGAAAAAAATAAAGAAGTTGTTCAGAAACTTTTGAATGTCGAACATCCGGGCCTTGGTGAAGACGGAAAGTATCATGTTAAGAAAGGAGAAAATCCTCTTCCGAAAGATACTGTTTTATCATTTGCCCTCATGGGAAACCAGAACTGCGGAAAAACAACTTTGTTCAATCAGTTGACTGGCAGCAATCAGCATGTCGGAAATTTTCCTGGCGTCACAGTTGATAAAAAGAGTGGGCCTGTCAGAGAAATCTCGAACACTCTTGTAACAGATCTTCCCGGCATCTATTCTTTGAGCCCTTACACTGCAGAAGAAATCGTATCGCGCGAGTTTATTCTTAACAGTCATCCGACTGGAATCATTAACATCGTTGATGCAACAAACATCGAAAGAAATCTTTATTTAACTTTGCAGTTGATGGAACTTGATGTGCCGATGGTTCTCGCGCTTAACATGATGGATGAAGTAAAAGGAAACGGCGGTACAATCAAGATTAATGCGATGGAAGAGATGCTCGGAATTCCTGTTGTACCGATCAGTGCAAACAGAAATGAAGGCGTCGATGAATTGATTGAACATGCTCTTCACGTTGCAAAATATCAGGAACGTCCTGGCCGCACAGATTTCTGTGATAAAGAATCTGACGCTCCTGTTCATCGTGCAATCCACTCGATGATGCACCTTATCGAAGATCATGCAACAGCGCATTCAATTCCGGTGAGGTTTGCTGCTACAAAGATTATCGAAGGCGATGAAATCATTTTACAGAAACTTGAGTTTTCTAAAAACGAACTTGAAATGATAGAGCACATCATCATTCAGCTTGAAGAAGAACGCTGTCTTGACCGCGCTGCTGCAATTGCTGACATGAGATTTCGATTTATCAGAAATCTTTGTGAAAAGACTGTAGTAAAACCAAAAGAAAGTAAAGAACACAAAAGAAGTCAGTTGATCGATAAAGTTTTGACTGGCAAATATACGGCTCTTCCATTCTTTGCAGTTATCATGGGTTTTGTATTTTATCTTTCGTTTCATTTGATTGGCGGAAACCTTCAGATTCTTTTGCAGAACGGAATCGATTTTACAGTTTCAAAATTTAATGCTCTGTTAATCGCAACTCGTGTAAATGAAGTTCTGCGTTCTCTTGTAATTGAAGGAATATGTGCAGGCGTCGGAAGCATTCTTTCGTTTCTTCCTGTCATTCTTACTTTGTTTTTGTTTCTTTCGCTCATGGAAGATTCCGGTTATATTGCGCGAGTTGCATTCTTTATGGATAAGCTTCTTCGTAAAATCGGTCTTTCAGGTCGAAGTATTGTTCCGCTTTTGATTGGATTTGGATGTACAGTACCTGCTGTTATGTCGACAAGAACTTTGCCTTCAACTCGTGATCGTAAGATGACTATTCTTCTGACACCGTTTATGAGTTGTACTGCAAAGCTTCCGGTGTATGCATTTTTTGCAAGTGCATTCTTTCCGAAGCATGGTGGTCTTGTGATGACTTGTCTTTATCTTTTTAGTATTTTAGTTGGAATTGGTGTTGCGTTTTTGTTCAGGTCAACGATTTTTAAGGGTGAGCCTGTTCCGTTTGTAATGGAACTTCCGAATTATCGTTTCCCTGGATTGAAAAACACTGTTCAGCTTTTGTGGGAAAAGGCAAAAGATTTTATCAGCAAGGCGTTTACAGTAATATTCATTGCATCGATTGTAATCTGGCTTTTGCAGAACTTTGATACAAGCTTTACTTTGACATCTGACATCAACCAGAGTATTCTTGCAAAGATTGCAGGATTTCTTGTTCCGGTTTTCAAACCGATCGGACTTGGTGACTGGAGAATCGTTACGTCACTCATCACTGGTGTAATGGCTAAAGAAAGTGTCGTTGCAACTTTACAGATCCTGTTTGGACAAGTTCCACTTAACGCCGTATTAACTGTGGCAAGTGCATGCAGCATGATGGTTTTCTGTTTGCTGTATGTGCCATGTATTGCTGCAATTGCAGCTGTCGGACGCGAGCTTGGAAGAAGGACTGCAGGTCATCTGATATTGTGGCAGTGTTTTGTTGCATGGGTTTGTGCAGCGGCAGTATTTTATACTTGTCGTTTGTTTAGTGTAATGTAAATTGTAGTAATTGTTATTTATTATAGAAATATAGTAAAATGCAGGCAGGAGTTTTTATGAAAAATAGAAAAATCTTGGCTGCATTTTTTATTTGTGCAGCATTGATCGTGACTTTGTTTACCGGATGTAAAAAACGTGTAAAGAAAAATCAGAGTGAGAATGGTACAAACTATTCTGATTATAAAGATGTTCTTTCATCTGGTGATTATGAAAGCAATTATTATCTTCCTGATGAGGAAGAAGTCGTTGAATACGATGACAATGGTGTTGCTTTTTACCCGCTTGGAAATATCGGACATACTTTTGCCGAGACAACAAAAGGTGAAAAATCAGAAGAGCCTGTTGTCATGACAGATGAAGAAGCTGTCAAAAGTTTAAGCAAGTATAAAATTAAATATGAAACTAAAAAGAAAAATCTTACAGAAGAAATAAATAAATTTCTTGCAGCTTTCAAAAAAGAAAGTCCTGTAGAAAATGAAAAAATTAAAAACGCAGCAGAGCTTAAAGTTGTTTCATGGGGACCAAAGAATGAAGTTCCTGCATTGATGTCAAAGCCTGCAATCTATGTAATTTTTTCTGCTCCTGTGCATGTAACAACTGCATTGGAAGCTCCGATTGAAAAATGTGATGTGTTTACAATTACTCCGAAAGTAAAAGGAACTTATCGCTGGACTGGATCAAGACAGCTTACTTTTTATCCATCAGAAAGACTCGATTCATTTACAAAATATACGATTCAGGTTAATCAGAATTTAAAAAGCATCGATGGTGAAAAAATCAAGGGTGAAACTACTTTCACAACTTCAACAGATTACATCAGAATGTATTACATAATTCCTGGAACATCTCCTTCAAAAAGATTCTGGTATGATTCAGATGCAGGTGTTCCTCTTGAATATGCTCAGGACAGTATTGTTGAAACAAATTTGAAAATTCCGGCTTCTGAATTTAACAGAAATGTTGCAGTTACAGTAAGAAAGAATGGAACAACAAGAGAAGTAAAATATACTGTGAAGGCTTTGAACAGAAGCTATGAAAACTATGAATATGTGTATAAAGAAATTAAAGAAGATTCTAATTACTTCTATATTCATATTGAGGAACCTGTTGATGCAGATACAGAAGTAATCGTTTCTGCAAATCCATATGATTCAAAAACTAAAAACTCCAGATCATATTATTCAATCAAACCGTTTGTATGTAAAAGTGCACGCTTCGATGAAGATTACATGAGTCTTGACCTCAAATTCAATCAGCCTGTTAATCTTGCAAATGTGAAAAATGCAATCAGCTTCAGTCCTTCGATTGATACTTCAAAACTTCAGGTAGAAGGAAATGGAAGATATGTCATCTTGAAAAATCTTCCTGTTGAATATGATTCTGAATATGTTTGTAACGTAAATACTTCACTTACAGACCGCTTCGGACAGCATCTTAATAATTCAAAGAGCCTTAATTTTAAAGTTCCTCGTGCTGGATCTTACATGAAATTTCTTGATACAGGTAATAAAATTATGGAAGCACAGTTCCCTCATAAGTTTATTATCGAACATCAGAATCTTGTTCATGGCAGCTATCAGGTTTCAACTGTTAAAGATCCGTTATGTTATGAAGATGTTGATACAACTGCTTCATCTAAAAACTTAAATCTCAATCATCCTAACATGCGTGTTCTTGATGTAATTGATCTTGATCCGTATTTAAAGAAAGGTCTTGGCTTTGTTCAGGTATATGCTAAGGCAGAATATGAATACTGGGATTATTGGGATCAGAAATATCGTACTTATGAAACTGACAGAAATGTTAAGATTCAGGTAACAGATCTTGGTGTTACAGCTCGTGCCGGAATGAATAAAGTATGTGTAATGGTTAGAAAGCTTTCTGATAATACTCCTGTCAGCGGCGCAACAGTAAAAGTAGTTAGCAATTATTATTATTACAATGACTGGTCTGAAACAGATACTCCTTATGCAACTGGAAAAACAGATAAGAATGGTTTTGTAGAAATAGAAATTCCGCAGAACGATGCATATCAATACTGGTCAAATTGTTCTGACGGAATTACTGCTGTATTTGTACAGTCGGGTGATGATAAAGTAGTTTATAATCTCGACAGTCATAATGCATACCGCTTTAGCGTTCCGGTCAGCGGAATGAAATCTGTTGCAGAAAAAGATGATATTCTTAATTTCTCATTTACAGACCGCTGTTTGTACAGACCTGGTGAAACAGTAAGCTATCGTGGTATTGTTCGTCACTTTACAAAAGACGGACTTGATAATTCTCTTGCAGGTTACAGATACCGTGTAGTTCTCGAACGCCGCTCATGGTATGATCCTGAAGAATATTGTTTTGCAGAAGGATATCTTTCACGCGAAGGCGGTTACAGTGGAACTTTCGATCTTCCTGATGACATTCCACCTGGAGATTATTCTCTTTCTTTCTATTACAACGGAGATTTCTATGGAAGCTGCAATGTCATGGTTGCTTACTTTGAAAAAGTTAAGTTTCAGGCAACAGCTCAGATTGCAAATGTTGCATATACTCTCGGAGAATCAATCAACGCAGAACTTATGGCATCTTATCTTGCAGGCGGTGCATTAACCGGAGCAACTTATGATGCAATGTGGTATAAACAGCCATGTACATTTACACCACCAGTGCCAGAAGCAGAAAATTATGTATTCGGTCCTGATTATGATTACAATGGTGCAAGGGAAGTTAATGAATGCAGAGGTTCTGTAAATGAAAATGGTCCTACAAAGGTTAAATGTGATACAGAAAAAGGTGCTGCAGGTCAGCCATATTTCTATCGTGCAGAAATCGGTGTAACAGATATTTCAAATCAGACAATTTACACAGGGGCAGCAAAAGTAATTCACCCTGGTACATTCTACATCGGACTTGCAAAACGACTTGCAGGTGGATTTCCGGAAGTGAAAACAAAGGTAGAAATTCCATTTACACTTTTCAAACCAGACGGCTCATACGCAGCAACTTCAGACATTGATGGAAATATCAATTATGAAATTTCTCGAAGATACTGGGCTTGTGTAAACGAGGAATCAGTTGATGGAATTTACTCGCGCTGGGTTCAGAGAGACGAAACTGTCACTTCTGGAAATGTCAAAGGAAATTCAAAAGGCGTAATTGCATTTACTCCGAATAATGCCGGTGTCTATACTATAAAAGCGACTGCTGTTGATAAGAAAGGAAACTTAATCAGAACAGACAAAAGATTTTATGTTACAGGAAATGATTACTGGTGGTTTGATGATGACAATGCTTACGCACTTAACTTAAGCTGCGAAAGAAATATTTATAAACCGGGTGAGACTGCAAAGATTCTTCTTGAAAGTCCTCTTGCTTCTGGTGATTACATGATCACAGTTGAAAGAAATAACATCTACTCTTGTGAAGTTCGTCATTTTGATTCGCCATGTAGTGTAATTGAAATTCCAGTTAAAGAAGAATATCTCCCTGTTGTTTATGTATCAATCTGTTCTTACTCAACAAGAAAAGGACCTCCGACACATGAATATGGTCAGCCTGATCTTGATAAGCCAAAAGGATATTACGGTGTAACACAGATTAATGTCGACAGAGCTGCTGTTGCATTTAAAGCAGAACTCAGAGCAACTAAGAAAGTATATCGTCCTGGTGAAGAAGTAGTTCTCGAAGTTAAAGCAACTCAGGATGGAAAACCTCTTGCAAACGCAGAGTTTACTTTGATGGTTGTTGACCGTGCGGTAATCGATTTGATCAATTATCATGTTGAAGATCCTCTTGAATATTTTTATGACAGATACAGATATCCTCTTTGCTGTGTCGGTGGTGACTCGCGTGCAAAACTCATGGATCCTGTAACTTATAAAGTAAAGACACTTCAGGGTGGTGATGAAGACGGTGATGATGAAAACAAGGAACAGGAAAGAAGCGACTTTAGGCCGACTGCCTTGTTTGAACCAGCAGTAAGAACTGATGCAAAAGGACGCGCAATCGTTAAGTTTAAGATGCCTGATAATCTTACAACTTACCGTGTAACTGCATTTGGTGTTAAAGACAATAACTTTACTTTGCGCGAAGCAGAGATTCAGGTTCAGAATCCGATTAACGTAATGGCTGTTCAGCCAAGAAGACTTCGTATTCGTGATACTGCAGAATGTGGTGTAATTGTTACTAATCTTGATACAAAAGATCAGGAAGTAACTGTAAGTCTTGAAATTGCAGCTCCAAAAGAAACTCTCGCAGAAGATAAAGAAAAAGGTTATAAGACTGTTGCCGGTACTGCAGTTATAGACGGAGAGTCAAAAATTAAAGTTAAAGTTCCGGCTGGAAGAACAAAACCGATTTACTTTAATGTTGCTGCAATGAAGCAGGGTAACATCAATTTGATTTATCATGTTTCATCTGATGTGTTGAAAGAAAAACTTGTTTCACCTGTATTGATTGAAAAATCATATGTATATGAAACAGTTGCAACAACAGGAGTCGTAGAAAGTTCTTCATATACAAAGAATGAAAAAGTAACCGGAAAAGAAAAGTTCATGATTCCTGGATGGATTGATGATGACAGAGGTGAACTCCAGATTACTCTTGATCCGACACAGCTTGGTGCACTCGGTTCTTCAGTAAGATATGTATTTGATTATCCATATGGATGTCTCGAACAGCAGTCATCAAGAATCTGGCCGATGTTGATCTTTGGAGATTACATTGATGTATTCGGATTGAAATCTAAAGTTGATGATCCGAGAAAAGTAATTACAAGCTGGTTTGCATCTGTAAAAGACGAACAGAAATCTTCCGGTGGATTCCCATACTGGCCGGGCGGAAAATATGAAAGTGAATTTGTTTCAATCAGATTTGCACATATGTATAAACTCGCAATTGACCGCGGATATTCTAAAAAAGAAATCGGTTATGACATCGACCGTCTTTTGAGATGGATTGCCTCAAGCATAAAGAAAGATAAATATTTAAGATATGCAAACTGTTACAATGCATACTGCTGCTATGTATTCAGTTTGTATGGAGATAAATCACTTGATTCAATTCTTAATTCAATTTATTCAGAATGCATGAACAAGAATAATAAAGTTTCTCTTACAACACTTGGTTATTGTGGTCTTGCATATCAGAACAGAAAAGACGGCGAATCACAGAAACGTGCAAAAGAAATTGCTGCAATTCTCAGAGGTTATCTTACCCCTACAACTCGTTCTGTAACTATTTCTGGTCTTTATAAAGGTCAGGGCGGTTACTGGTACGGAATGTACGACAGCGATTCAGAAGCGCTTGGTGCAATTCTCCAGCTCTTTGCAATGCAGAATCCTCATGACGAAATGGTCGGCAAAGTTCTCTTTGCACTTCTCAACAGTCAGAAAGCCGGTTACTGGCAGAGCACAGCGACAACAGCTCGCGTATTTGAATCAATTTACGAATTGATTAAACTTCGTAAGCTCGATGCGCTTGATTTTATTTCAACAGCAGTAATCAAATCAGGAAGCAGTCAGAAGACAATTGCAAACGGTTCATTCAAAGGTGCCGGTGCAAAACCTGCAGTTAATTCTGTTGGCTTTGGAGAATCTCCGCTCAAAGAAATTCCTCGTGGAAAAGAATTTGAAGTGGAATTTACAAAAGACGGAAAAGGTTCGTTGTACTACACAGCTGAAATGCGCTATGCAATTCCAGAAGAACTTCATGTTGCAAGAAACGAAGGCCTTGAAGTTTCATATCAGATTACTGATGATGCCGGAAACATTGTAACTCCTGTTGCTACTGATTCAAAAGTCATCGTTCTTGAAAGCGGTAAAACTTATAAGATCAGCGTAAGTACAAATACTTCTACTTACAGATATTATGCTGCTATGCGTGTTCCAATTCCATCTGGTGCTGAGATTGTTGATACTTCATTGAGCACTGGTGCAAGCAAGAATACAAGTGGTGATAAGCTTGAAGAAAAGAGTTCAAGTATCTGGTCTGACTACTGGTACGGCTGGTGGGATGACTGGTGGTGGGATTACGATCCTGAAACTTATGATGAATATTACGATAATGAAGCTCGCTTCTTTAACAACTATATTCCTGGAGGTAACTGGTGCAAGACAGTTACTATCAGAGCTGCAAGAAAAGGTGTTTACCCGACACCTCCTGCATCTGCTGAACTTATGTACGAACCAGAAGTATTTGGTCGTGCAGACGGATATCTGTTCATCATTAAATAAATGAAGTCAAAAGCATTACTTGCATACAAAATAATCGGTGTGGTTGTCATTGCGGCAGCCACACTCAATCTTCTCTTTGCTGTCCTCCCGTACAAAGAACTTGATTCATTTCTTTGCCGGGAATACAGCACAAGAGTCTATGACAGAAAAGAAAATCTTCTTCAGGTAATTCCTCTTAAAAACGGTCTCCGCCGTGAATATGTTTCAATTAAAAAGATTCCAAAAAAGCTCAAAAAAACATTTATCAAGGCAGAAGACAAAAGATTTTATTTTCATCACGGAGTAGATTACATCTCAGTTGTCCGTGCTTTTTTTCAGAATACAATAAATAAAAAAAATGTCAGCGGTGCATCGACAATCACGATGCAGCTTGCAAAAATCATCAATGCAAGTTACAGAAATGAAAATAATTTTATTATTTCATCTTCTGAAAGAACTTTATCACAGAAATTAAAAGAAGTTTTCTGTGCATACAAACTTGAAGCAAGATTTTCAAAAAAAGAAATTCTTGAACTGTATTTAAATTCAATTCCGTTTGGAAACAATGTTGAAGGGGTGGAATCTGCTTCGCGAGTTTTCTTTGGAAAAGAAATTACAAAGCTTGATCCAAAACAGATCGAAGTACTTTCAAAAATCCCTCGCAGACCAACATTCTACGGAAAGAATAAAAAAGAATTTCAATTTCCTTATTTTGCTCCTCATTTAATCAGATATCTCAGCGACAATAATTTTTTCATGAACGAACATGATTTCACTTCAAAAGTTTATAAATCAAAAACTCCATATGAAGTTCATCTTTCGCTCGATTTTGATGTTCAAAATTATGTTCAGACACAGGCAGACAAAGCTATGAACGAAGCTTCTGGAAGCCGTATTTCAAATATAAGCGTTCTTGTTGTTGATGTTGAAACAGGAAACGTACTTTCATGGGTTGGAAGCAATGATTTTTATGATGATGAAGCAGGTCAGATTGACGGCGTGCGTTTCAGAAATCAGCCTGGTTCGAGCATCAAACCTTTTTTGTACGCACTTTGTCTCGATGAAGGAATCGTAAAACCGACATCAGTAATTGCCGACACTCCGATTGAGTTTATCAATGAAGAAGGCAAATCATATATTCCATTTAATTTTAACAATCGCTTTAACGGTCCTGTAAGACTTCGCGTTGCACTTGCATCAAGTTTGAATATTCCTGCCGTTAAACTTCTTGATCTTGTCACGATTGATAAGTTTGCTGACAAACTTGATGAATTAGGTTTTGGTGCAATTAAACAGCGCGCACATGAAACTGGATTAAGCCTTGCTCTTGGTGGCGGCGAAGTTTCTCTTCAGGAATTTGTTCCGGCATTTGCAACACTTGCCCGCGATGGAAAATATCTTTCGTTGAAATATTTATCAGGAAGTGATTCAAAAAAAGAAAAGAAACAGATTTCAAAACAGATTTATTCTAGTGACACTGTAAGAATAATTGATTCATTTTTATCTGATAAAAGTGCACGCTCACTTGGATTTGGTTTTTATCAGACATTTGAAACAAAATATCCGTCAATTTTCAAGACAGGAACTTCAAATCAGTTTCAGAACATTACTGCGCTCGGAGCAACTCCGCGATATGCAGTCGGTGTATGGATGGGAAACTTTTCAGGTGAAACTGTAATCGGAAAAACAGGAAGCTCTTTACCGGCATATGTTGCAAAGAAAGTTCTGGACTATCTCGAATTAAATGACGCTAAAGAATCAGTTCCATTTGAAGAACCACAAAACTATCACAAAGAAAAAATATGTCCTCTCTCAGGAATGCTCCCGTCATCAATATGCCGCAATTCAATTTCCGAATACGTAAAAGACGGCGACAAACTTTCAGAATGCAGCTGGCATGTCCTGGTTGATCAAAATCTGTCAGTTAATTATCCTGCAGAATACCAGCAATGGTTTGAATTGAACAGCGATTTATATTCTCATAGTGCAACTGTAAATTACAAGACTTCTCCTTTAAAAATTATTTCACCGAGAGAAGGTTCTCTGTTTTATTTTGACCAGTATTCAAGATACAATCAGATTGTGACAATCGAAGTAATCGGTGGTGAAGAAGAGACTGTTGATATTTTTATAGATGATCAGTTTTTGTGTACAAAAAAGAGACCGTGCGTAGTTGATGTTCCGCTTGAAAAGGGTCGCCATTATATCAAAGCCATTTGTTCAAATCAGGAAAATAGTGTATCTTATGAAGTGAAATAGGCAGATTCTGCCTGTTTTAGATTTACTTGTTATTTGTATGGTGAGATATGGATCATAAGACTTATTTGTTTTTTGACTGCGAGTGTGCAAACTGCTTTGATGGAATCGGTAAAATCTGCAGTCTCGGTTATGTTTTGACAGACGATGAATTTAACGTACTCGAAAGCGAAGATATCGTTATGAATCCGGAAACAGAATTTGACTGGTATCTCTTTAGTCCGAAAAATACATGTCAGCTTGCATACAGTAAAGATTTTTTCAGGGCAAATCCAAACTTTGACGCATATTACAAGAGAATCAAAAAGCTTTTCACAAACGGAAATACATATGTCCTCGGTTTTGCCGTAGGAAATGATGTAGGCTTTGTAAACAGCGCATGTGAAAGATATTACCTTGATTACATCAATTACCGTGCATTCGATGTAGAAAAACTTCTTGCAACAACTTACGAAACAAAGAAAAAGCTCTTTGAATGGGCAGAATACCTTGAATGTGACACTTCGGCCCTCGAGTCCCACAAAAGCGTTGATGACGCAATGACTACAATGCTCGTATTCAAAAAAGCGCTTGAAAAACACGGTAAATCTGCAGAAGAAATCTTCAAGGAATACAAGGATTTCTTTATTACTACAGAACAGGTTCAGGAGCAGGCAGAAGAAAGAAAATACAAGAAAGAAATGACTGCCAAGATCAAGGAATACTACAACAAGCGTTCTCCAAATCCAATCAGAAAAACTTACATCGGTCAGAAATTTGAAATCAACAAGAAAGTTTTCACAGATCTCGACCGTGCATTGAATATCGTAAAAAGAATCTATGACGGCGGCGGAATGATTTACGAACGCCTCAAAGATAAAGGAAATGTCGTATTTCTCGATGACAATATCGAACCTGAGAAGAGAGCTTCAATGGAACGAAAAGGCCTCAAGATTATTCTCGCAGAAGAGATTGAAAAAATCGTCAAATAGAAGACGGCATTATTAAATTCCACTAAAACAAAAATAAAGTAACAGAAAACTGAAACACAGGTGTTTAACTATAGACGGAGTTAAAAAGTCATGCAAACTTTAACAAATCGCGATTTTGCAGAACTCTATCAGAAATTTGGACCAATGGTACTCAGAAGATGCCGTTTCATTTTAAAGGATGAAGAAAAAGCACTGGACGCAATGCAGGATGTCTTTGTTCGTATCATGGAACATAAAGAGTCGGTTACCAATGTGTGTGCAAGTTTGTTTTATGTAACAGCAACACGTGTATGCCTTAATAAGATCAGGTCTGACAAATTGAGAAGCGGCCCTGATTTTGAAACAATTGCACAGGTAATGGAAGATGATTTTTCTGCAAAGGAAACAGACAAGGTTGAAGCAGCAATCGTTCTGGAAAGGATTTTTGATTCACGAGATCAGAAAGACAAGATGATTGCGACACTTCATTATGTAGATGGTCTTACCCTTGAAGAAACTGCAGACGAAGTAGGAATGTCAGTCTCTGGCATAAGAAAGCGTCTTGCAGAATTACAAAAGTACGCTAGAAAAACAAATTAAGGAGTTAGATATGATTCCACAGTTGCTTTTAGAAGAAATCAGTCTCGGTGAAAAACGCGCTGAAGACTATTATGATAAATATGGAAAAGAACAGCTTGATGCCGCACTTGAAGAATTGAAAAAATCAAATGAAGAAATTCTTAGTCAGTATCCAGAAGGTAAGCCAGTTTTTAAACCTGCAAAAACTTTGTGGTTTGATGCTGGTCGCGTAAGAAAAATTGGTTATGCTGCAGCTGCTGCTCTTGCCGTGATGATCTGTGTTCCGGTTGTAATCAGAAATGTAAGTGCCGGTCAGACAGATTCTATCAGAGTAAAAGGCGAAGCAAAGAAACAGGCTCTCAAACTTTACAAGCAGGAAGGCGATGGTGCCGTTCTTTTGAACAACGGAGCAAAAGTAAAGTCTGGAGATGTGATTCAGATTTCATATGTTCCTGGCAAAAACGAATACGGAATTATTTTCAGTATCGATGGAAACGGAAACGTGACAAAACATTTTCCTGATTCAACATGGAAGGCTGCAAAATTAAATCAGGTAATGACAGAAGTTCCACTTGATTTTTCATATGAACTTGACGATGCGCCTGACTATGAATGCTTTGTATTTGTAACTGGAGACAAGCCTTTTGTTCTTGATGAACTCAGCATGATTGATTCATCAAAGGCAAAGCTTGATATCATAAAGAGTTCTGAGTATGTTCCTAAGACATGCGCAAAAACTATTTTCATGTTAAAGAAATAATTTAGAAGGTTTACAGACTATGTGTTTCAAAAATAAAAAATTATTAATCAGTTTAACAGTTTTCTTAACGGCATTTTCTCTTTTTGCAGAAGGAGTTGAAAGATTTGCTGTTTACATCGGATGTAACAATGGTGGAAAATCAAATGCAAGACTTATGTATGCCGGAACGGATGCTACTTCATTTCAGAAAACTATGTCAGAAATCGGAGGTGTTCCAAACTCGAACAGCATTCTGTTGATTGATCCTTCTAAGTCTGATGTTGACGGCGCACTTGGTGCAATCTCTGATGCGATTGCAAGAAATTCAAATGCGAGCAGAAGATCAGAATTTATTTTCTATTATTCAGGACATTCGAGTGAAACGGCTCTTCTTTTAGGAAAGACAACTTATGATTATTCAGAATTAAAAGAAAGCATTTCAAAAGTTCCTAGTGACGTTCATGTTGTAATTCTTGATTCATGTTATTCAGGAAACTTTATCAGAACTAAAGGCGGTTCGAGACAGAAACCATTTTTAGTTGACGATTCTACTGTTGTAAAAGGTCATGCATATCTTTCTTCAAGTTCAACTCAGGAAGCATCTCAGGAATCTGATGAAATAGGATCTTCGTTTTTTACAAATGCAGTTTTGACGGGACTTAGAGGAGCTGCAGATACATCTGGTGATAAAAAAGTAACTCTCAATGAATTGTATTCTTATGCATTCAACGAAACACTTTCAAAAACAGAAAGCAGTGCATCAGGTCCTCAGCATCCAAACTATAACATTACACTTGTCGGTTCTGGTGATCTTGTTCTTTCAGATATTTCAACTTCTGAATGTCTCGTAAAAGTTTCAAAAGAAACATCTGGTCGTGTAATCATCAGAAATAATGCAGGAAAATTAATTTCAGAAATCAATAAGCCATATGGAAATCCTGTTTACCTTGCTCTCGAACGCGGAAGATATTCTGCAACAGTAATTACACAGGATGCAACATACCAGGGAAACTTTGATCTTTCTCCAAGTAAGGTTTATATTGTAGAAACAAATAATCTTTCTGCAATCAACAGAACTGCAAACAGAACTCGCGGATCAAACGGCGCTGGTAATTCAGGTGATGGCAGCTATGACGGCATTGAATACGCTGATGTAGTTGAACAGCACGAAGAAGATACAATTTATTTTCCGTTTAATTTTTCGTTTGTCTGCAATGAGTTTATGATTGCTTCCGGCAAAGATGTGATATCGTCAGTTGCATTAGGTTTAATCAGATCTGATTTGTACGGAGTAAAAGGTGCGCAGATATCTTCTATAGGAAATGAGGCAACTTTTGTTTACGGTGCTCAGACTTCAGGTGTCTATACTATTGCTAAAGAACTTAAGGGTGCTCAGGGTGCAGGCGTTTTCAATATTGCACAAGATGTTCTTGGCGCTCAGGCCGCCGGTGTATTTAATATCGGTCAGAATGTTTTTGGCGGTCAGGGAGCCGGTGTTTTCAACATTGCTGATGATATGCAGGGTGTTCAGGGGTCAGGTGTATTTAATGCTGCACGTGGAATTATCGGAGCGCAGTGTTCAGGAGTTTTGAATGTGGCTCGTGATGCAGTCGGTGCACAGTGCAGTGGAGTTGCAAACATTGCCTTTAAGAATGTAAAAGGTGCTCAGGTTTCAGGAGTGTTTAACTATGCATCTCATGTACAAGGCGCTCAGGTTGGACTTGTCAATGTATGTGCCGGAAACTGTGACGGTATTCAGGTTGGACTTATCAACATTTCAAAAAACGGTGTCTGTGAAGTTGGAATGTCATATTCAACAGAAAACAAACTTCGCATGACATTCAATACAGGAAGCAGATATCTTTATTTCGTACTTGGATATTTTGCTGCTCCTGAATATTTCTTCAGTTTTTCGAAAGACAACTGGGGCTACGAAGGAACAACTTTTGGAATCGGTTCAAGGATAGATGTATGGAAGTTTAATTTTGACTTTGAAGTTCTCGGCAACTGTATGACTTTCAAAAAGGATTCTGAAGATGACAGACATAGTTTCAGAGCTTATACATATCCGACATTCAGAGTTTCAGCCGGCTTTACTCCGGTTAAACATTTTAACTTATTTGCCGGCTTTGCATGGTCTACTGAGTTTAAGGAAGCAGCATCTTGCTTTGAAAAGGGTAAGAATAATTGGGTGATTGATTGCGGTGACGTTAAGTTTCATCCGGAGTTTGATTTTGGGGTAAGGTTCAGCTTGAATTAGGCTGTTTGTTTGTTGTGTGAAGGCGCTGGCTTTGAGCTGGCGCCTTTTTTTATGTGTAGTGATTTTTAAGTGGAATTTGCCAAATTTGAATTATCCCTTTATTGAAAATTAGGTCAAAATCAAATATACTGTTCTCTTGTGAAAAGAACTGGTGCCTTTGGCTAAAATTCAACTTTTCACGGAGAATAAAAAATGAAATTCGAGACTAAATGTTTGCATTCCGGCTATAAACCGGAAAATGGCGGTCCTGGAACAATTCCAATTGTACAGTCAACAACTTATCGTTTTGATTCCTGCGACCATGTAGCAGCGCTTTTTGACAAACCGACAGAATACATGTATTCAAGATTTGCCAATCCAACTTGTGATGCAGTTGAAAAGAAAATTGCAGATATGGAAGGCGGCGTCGGAGCAATGCTCACTTCAAGCGGACAGGCAGCTTCGTTATGTTCCATCTTAAACATCTGTTCAGCAGGTGACAGCTTTATCGCAAGCACTTGCATCTACGGTGGAACAATCAATCTCTTTTCTTTCACTCTTAAAAAACTCGGGATCGAATGCATCTGGGTAAAAGCAGACGCAACAGATGACGAAATCAAAGCAGCTTTCAAACCAAACACAAAATGTGTATTCGGTGAAACAATCGCAAACCCTGCTTTGACAGTTTTCGATATCGAACGCTGGGCAAAAGCTGCTCATTCTAAAAACGTTCCACTTATCGTAGACAATACTTTTGCAACTCCATACCTGTGCAGACCATTTGAATGGGGAGCAGACATCGTAATTCATTCGACAACAAAATACATGGACGGACATGCAGTTCAGGGCGGCGGTGTAATCGTTGACTCTGGAAAGTTCGACTGGGAAGCAGCAAGCAAAGTTAACGGTCACTTCAAAGACATGTTTGAACCAGACGAAAGCTATCACGGACTTTCATATAAAAAAGAATTTGGAAACGCAGCATACATCATTAAAGCAAGAACACAGCTTATGAGAGACTTCGGATGCTATCCTGCAGCACAGAGTGCATTCTATCTCAACCTCGGACTTGAAACACTTGCAGTTCGTATGGACCGCTACTGTTCAAACGCCCTCAAGGTTGCAGAATATTTTAAAAAATCTGACAAGATCGTAAGCGTAACTTATCCATCACTCGAAGGCGACAAGAGCTACGACCTTGCAAAAAAATATCTTCCAAAAGGATGCTGCGGTGTAATCTCAATCAGCATCAAAGGCGGAAGAGCAGCTGCTGTTCGCTTCATGGACGCACTTGAACTTGCAAGTGACGAAGTACATGTTGCAGACATCAGAACATGTGTATTACACCCGGCAAGCGCAACTCACCGTCAGTTAACAGATGAACAGCTTGTAGCAGCTGGAATCGACGGCGGTCTTGTTCGCTTTAGTTGTGGTTTGGAAAATGTCGACGACATCATCGCTGACATTGATAAAGGTCTGGCAGCAATCTAGCTGTCATTAATTTGATCCGGCAGAGATGCCGGATTTTTTGAGGAGTTTTTATGTCGCAGGTTGGTTTTGATTCCAAAAAGTATTTAAAGTTGCAGTCTGAACACATTCAGGAACGCATCGATTCGTTTGAAAAGTTGTATCTTGAATTTGGTGGAAAGTTGTTCGACGATTATCACGCATCACGCGTATTGCCTGGTTTTGCACCGGACAATAAACTCAAGATGCTTGAAAAATTAAAGGACATCGCAGAAATCATCATCGTTGTAAGTGCAGACGCAATTGAACAGAATAAAATTCGCGGCGACCTTGGAATCACTTACGATGAAGAAACTCTCCGTCTTAAAAAAGAATTTGAAAAGCGCGGATTTTTGGTAAGTGGAATCGTAATCACACAGTACACATGCCAGCCTGCTGCAGACAAGTTCCGTGCAAAATGTACAAACCTCGGAATCAAAACATATTTGCATTACATCATTCAGGGTTACCCTGGAAACATTCCATTGATCGTTAGCGACGACGGTTACGGAAGAAACGATTACATTGCAACAAAGAGAAAACTCTGCGTAATCACAGCTCCAGGCCCAGGATCTGGAAAGATGGCAACTTGTCTTTCAAACCTTTATCACGATCACAAGCACGGAATCAAAGCCGGATACGCTAAATTTGAAACATTCCCGATCTGGAACCTCCCGTTGCAGCATCCTGTTAACCTTGCATATGAAAGTGCAACAGTTGACCTTGATGACGTAAACATGATTGACCCGTTCCACCTTGAAGCATACGGACAGACAACTGTTAACTATAACCGCGATGTTGAAACATTCCCTGTATTGAAAGAGATCTTCAAGCAGATTCTTGGTGATAGTCCTTATCAGTCACCGACTGATATGGGCGTTAACATGGCAGGAAACGCAATCATAGACGATGATGTATGTCAGAAAGCTGCAAAAGAAGAAATGCTTCGCCGCTATTATCAGACAGCTTGTGCAGTTAGAAAGGGCGACGTTCCACGCGAACAGCTTGATAAACAGGAATTCCTTTTGAAACGCGCTGACTTAAAACCAGAAGACCGCGTTGTAGTTCCAGCTGCTTTAAAACGTCAGGAAGAAACTGGAAACCCATGCGCCGCAATGCAGCTTGAAGATGGAACTGTAGTTGTTGGTCGTACTTCTCGTTTGCTTGGTGCTGCAGCTTCTGTTGTTCTCAAAGTTTTGAAGCAGATTGCAGGACTTCCACACGAAGAAAAACTTTTGACAGAAGAATATGTTAAGCCTATCCAGCAGCTCAAGACACTTGACTTCAAGAGCAAAAACCCGCATCTTCATGTTGAAGAAGCGCTCGTAGCACTTGCATGCTGTTCCTCTACAAATGACAAGGCAAAACTTGCACTCGAACAGCTCCCGAAACTCAACGGACTTGAATTCCACTCGAGCGTAATTCTTTCACCTGTAGATGAAGCTACAATCAGACGACTTGGACTTCATTTGACTTGCTCTCCAGAGTACGAAGTAAAAGAAGCTACAAAATAGAGCATAAATAGTATAGTAAAGAATACAGTAAAAGCTGCCGATAATTAACGTATGAAAATTTTACTCGTTATTATGGCAGCTTTTTTTATGTCCATGCCGGTTTTTTCGCAGGACACAGAAAGCTCAGTTAACCCTTTATACACTTTACCAAAAATCGTTCCTCAGTCAGAAAGCGCCGCAGCCAGAAATTCCACTGGAACATCAGGCACAGTTGCGGATAACAATAAACCTTTAGTTGCGACAGAAAGTGGAATTTACAAAATCGTAAACCCACGCACAATTTTACCTCTCTGGACAGAAGGAAAAGCAAAGCAGATTCTTCGCGTAGAACAGAGCGTTGGTCAGAATAAAAATTCCGAGTGTTTTTATTTTGTCACTTCAAAAGGAATTTTATTTTCAAGAGACTTGAGAAATTTTGAAGAGAGAAATGAAGGGCTCCCAGTATTAACGATTAAAAAATATGACGGCAAAGAAGAAACTTTTGAAAAACAGGTTGCTGACATCAAAGATATTTCATTCAATCCGGAAAAACCGTCGCAGATGGTTTGTGCGACAAAAGATAAAATTTACATTTCAGAAGACGCAGGTTTAACATGGAATTATTTTAATGCGCCTCGTGAAGGAACAAGCGGTGTAAAAGCTGTTGCTGTTGTTTCATTGAATGTAAAAAGTGGAGAAGAGACAGTAAAAGAAGATTATGTTTTCTGTTCTCATGCGACACTTGGTTTTTATTATGCAAAAGTAAGTACAAAGAGAATGACAACCTGCGTAAATGGTTTAGCAGGCGCAGATCCAAATGTTGGTTCTGATGAAGTAAGCGATATTCTTGGTGTGCTTTGTAAGAAAGAAGATGGAAGTGTTTATACAGAAGTTTTTCTTGCACAGACATTTATGCCGAGACTTTATAGATTTGATTTTGAAAAGAAAAAATCAATCTGTGTTTATAAAGGAACAGAACCTGCAGATACAATCGATGGATTATTCCTTGCAGATTCTTCAATTGTTTACATGAGTCCAAAGAGCATCAATGCATTCGACATCAATAAAGGCGGCGATGTAAAAGAGATTTCAAAATTAAAAGAAATTAAAAACATTACTTCACTCAGTCCTTCTGCTGTTTTTGCTGCATGGATTCCGTCGAGTGACAGCGGTTACAGATCGAGTCTCACTCTCAATGAATGCTGGCTTTTGAATTCTGATGAAGTAAGTTCTCCTTATGCTGCACAGATTACAACTCAGAAAAGTTTGTATGTTCCGTGCTATCAGGCTTATTTAAAAGATGGAATTTCAAAGTTTAAGAAAATTATTCTTGATAATGATTTAAATAGTCTTGTAATCGACATGAAAGATGATAACGGACTTTTGAGATACAATTCAAAAGATTCTTTTGTCATGCAGAAAGGAAAAATCAGTTCGTATGCAGTTGATCTTGAAAAATTTGTTTCGGAATTTAAAAAAGACAACATTTATCTCATTGCGCGAATTGTAGTTTTCAAAGATGCACATCTTGCAGGCATTGATGGCGGAAAGTATGCTGTCTGGAATAAAGCAACAAACTCTCAGTGGATTGGAATTCAGGGTTCTGAAAAAGACGAAGAAGGAAACGTAAAATATTCTTACTACAACGAAGAATGGGTTGATCCTTACTGTCCTGAAATCTGGGAATACGATGTTGCAATTGCAAAAGAATTGATTTCTCGCGGATTTGATGAAATCCAGTTTGACTACATTCGCTTTCCGACTGATGGAACTAACATGAGCAGCGCTCAGTTCAGATGGCAGAGCAAGGGAATGGACAAAGAATCTGCTTTAATCAGCTTCTTGAAGTATGCCCGCGAAAATATCAATGCTCCTATTGGAATTGATATCTATGGTGCAAACGGCTGGTACAGAACTGGAGCTAGAACTGGTCAGGATGTAGAAACACTTGCAGAATATGTAGATGTAATCTGTCCGATGTTCTATCCGTCTCATTTTGAAAACTGCTTCCTGAATTACGAACCATATGAAGAGCGACCTTACAGAATTTATTTTTATGGAACATACCGTAACACAATCATTGCAAGAAATAAAATTGTAGTACGACCTTGGATTCAGACATTCTTCTTAAATGTTCCGTATGATAGAAAATATTATGATTCTGAGTATGTCAGAAAAGAAATGTTTGGCGTGCGTGACAGCGTAAACCGCGGTTATATGCACTGGAATAACGGTGGAAATTATTCGAAATTGTCTCCTGATCCAAAACCGGATGAAGAATACACAGGAAAATCGTATGAAGCTGATTCTAAATATCGCAGACCTGCAATTGGTATAAAAGAAGATGAAGGTTTTAATACTTCTGCAGTATCTGAAACTTTTGAAGAAGACAAAATCAAGATCTGGGATTATCTCTGGAGTCTTGAAAAAGATAATTTGTAGTTGTAAGTGAGAGTGGTGAATAAAATGAGTGAAAAGATAAAAGTAAAAGTCGGAAATAATGGTTTTGAAAAGTTTTCAAGATGTCTGCCGGGTTTAGGACTTGTTTTAACTGCAGTTCTTGAAGTTATTCTTCTTGTGACTCCGACACCTGCATTTGCTTCTGGAAAATTTGATAAAGAAAAGCAGCAGGCAGAAGTTTCTCAGAAAACTGATGACCTTGTAATTGCAAAGACTAACGAATATTACAATAAAGGCTTGTATATGAAAGCCGTTGATGAAATCAATATTGCAATTGAAAATCATCAGGCTACAAAAGATATTCCTGATAATATTCAGCTTATGGGTGAGGCTTCGTATTTTGCATGGGTAAATTCGCTTTATAAGAGTGCTGTTGTTGTGTCTGCTTCAAAGTATTATAAAGTAATTCTCTATTTGACTCTGCATCCTGAAGTAATGAGTACAAGAATTGATGCAGTTGTAAATGAAATGTACGAAAAAGAGAAAATCGTACTTGAAAATGACAAGCTTGTTGAAATTGAAAAGAATAATCGTAATGCAATTGAAAAAATAAGAAAAAAAATTTACAAACTTGAACAGGCTAAAAAAGATCTCGACGATGTTGTAAACGGAAATAAAACTGTAAGGGACATCAGGCTTACAATGTCTCATGAACAGGCATATCAGAAAGAAAGAATGATTAAATATTGTATGGTTATTCTTTGTGGAATGATTTTTATTGCAATTCTTATTTTGATTTTATTCATTCGCAATAATCATATTAAGACAATTCAGGCACAGGCTCAGTTTGAAACAACTATGAAAGTAGTTGCAATCTTGCAGCGTGATGAAAGCATGGAAAGTCCATATTCTCCTCTCAATACGGCAGAAGCAGAAGGACAGGCAAAAGCAAGAACTCGTGCAGGTAAAAAATCTGGTCTTACAGATTTTGAATCTGAGCAGGTTGCAATGGAATATTTTAACAATGAAAATTCCAAAAAGAAATTTCTTGAACTTCAGAATGCCTGTATGGAACTTGGAGAAAGAATTGACCGTGCAACAGGAAGAAAACGCAATTCAAAGAAAGTCAGTGAACTTGTATTCAAACTCTGCAAGGCATCTGGAGTTGATGACGAACTTTCATTGATTTACTATTGTGCCGGTATGATTTACGATGCCGGATTCCTTTCTGTTCCAAGAAATATTTTGCAGGGCGAACATCTTACGATTAAAGAACGTTACGAAGTAAGAAGTCATGTTCAGAAAGCAGGTGAATATTTTACATTTATTCCGGAAGAAGTAAGAAGAATCTTCCTTGATGCTGCAGAATTTCATCACGAAAACATCGATGGAAAAGGATATCTTGCAGGACTTACTGGCAATAAAATTCCACTTATCGCAAGATTTATCCGCGTAGCAGAAAGTTACGTTTCGCTCATCAACACTCGTTCATACAAACAGATTATGGATGCAGATTCTGCCCTCAAAGAACTTCAGAAGAAGAGTGGAATTTACGACGCAAAGATTCTCGCTTTGCTTGAAAAAGTAATCTAATATCCGTACAATAATTGTATGGATAACACTTCTTATACACCAGAAGAGCCGATTGCAGCAATTGCAACGGCTCTCGCCCCAAGCGCACTTGGCATCATCAGGATGTCGGGTAAAAATTCAATTGAACTTTTATCAAAATTATTTTCTCGTCCAAAGGCTTTGCTTGAAGCTCAAGGCAATACGATTGTATATGGCTGGATTAAAGATGGAGAAAAAAGAATTGACGAAGTATTGGTAAGTGTTTTTCGTGCGCCAAAAAGTTTTACCGGTGAAGATATGGCAGAAATTTCATGTCATGGTGGAACTGCGGTAATTACGACAATCTTTAATCTGCTTTTGAAAAACGGTTTTCGCCAGGCAGAACGCGGTGAATATACATTCCGTGCTTACATAAATGGAAAAGCAGATTTGACTAAGGCAGAAGCTATCCGTGAGATTATTGAAAGCCGAACTGATTCGGGTCGTGGAAGAGCTGCCGGCCGCTTAGCAGGAAGTTTGTTTGAAGAAATCAGTTCGATTAAAAAACTTGTCGTTGATACGCTTGCTGCAATCGAAGTAGAAATAGAATATCCCGAAGATGAAGAGACAATCGCAGATGCATTTGACCGCGCCGGCATTGTCGAAGCAATAAGTCGTCTTAAAAGTCTTCGTGACTCATGGAAGAGCGAAAAACTTTTTCAGGATGGCGCGCGTCTTGTGCTCTGCGGAAAAACAAATGCCGGTAAATCGTCGCTCTTTAATTCGATGCTAAAAGAAGACCGCGCAATCGTATCTGACATCGAAGGAACGACAAGAGACTGGATTGAAAGCTGGATCTCAATCGACGGAATTCCAGCTCGTCTTTTTGATACTGCGGGACTTCGTGCAACTGATGATTATGTCGAGGCTGTCGGAGTTGAACGCACTCATGATTTGTCAGAAGATGCAGATGTAATCTTGTATTTGCAGGATGCGACTCAGAAAATCAATAAAGATGATTTATTGTTCTTAAAAGATTTTTCAAAACCGGTTTTGTTTGTGTGGAATAAAATTGATAAGCTTTCAGATGCGGGTATTGCAAGTGATGCTGGTAATACAAATGACACGGGCACTTCGTGTGATGCAGATTCTCCAAGTGTTAGTAATTTGCTGAGTGAAAAAATTGCTCTCTCTGATGAAGAGAAAAAAATGATTCCATCACTCAAAAAAGAAATTTACCTCTCTGCAAAAAAATCTGACGGAATCGAAACACTCGTAAATTCCATCAAAGACATTTTAACATTCGGTGTTGATACAAACCGCGAGCAGGCGGGACTTGGATCTGCCCGTCAGAAAGCTGCAGTTGAAGAAGCTCTTTCGTGTGTAGAGCATGCTCTTGTTGCAGCAGATGATAATTATACGCTTGATGCAGTAGTTCAGGATCTTGAAGACTCGCTTGATTATCTTGGTGAAATAACAGGTGAAGTAACTCCTGATGATGTACTTGGAAGTATTTTTGCAAATTTCTGTGTTGGAAAATAGAAAAAGGAATTTGAAAAGTCATGGATGAAAAAAATAAAAAAAAGTTAAAGATTATTTTAGGAATTA
>JAGHSB010000045.1 GCA_018066075.1 Candidatus Treponema scatequi | reverse complement strand
GTTGCAGGTTGTATTCTGTAAGTATTAATCAATGTACTATGCAAAAAGTTAAGTTTGAAAAAAGCATAGTCTGCAACAGTAATTTTAAAGATTTTGAAGCAATAAACAGTCATATTACAAATACAGTTTTTTATAATTGCAGATTTGAAAATACAATGGAATTTGGAATGAATGGTTTTTCAGGTGGAATTTTTGAAAACTGCATTTTTTGTAATTGTATTTTTAATGGTTATCCGTTAAGAGGATCAGAATTGCATAATTGTATTTTTACAAATTGTTTTGGAGAAATATCTGATGATTCTGAATGTGATAACACAATTGGCCTGCAGCATTTTAATAGTAACGTTTCAGAAATGCAGCTTGCAAAAAAAGAACAGGCTGAACAGTTAATAAATGAGTGGAAGTAATAAAAATGGCAAATGAAAAACAGATTAGAAATGTAATTGAAAATTTTGATGCAGAGACAGTAAAAGATGCTCTCTCATTGCTTTTGTCAAAAACAAATGGTTCATCAAATGTATCGCAGGCAGAATCAAGTTCTTCTGGTGCATCATTTGAAAATCAGAAGTTCAATAATTTTGCACAGGCAATAATGTATCTTAAATCAAAATATAAATTTCAAGAACTTGAAGCTTTTACAACAGAAGCAGATTTAGTTTATGTAAATACAGGTGACAGAAAAATTCTTCTGACTGATACAACCGTTAAACCAAGAGTTTTACCAAAAGAAACAGAAGATGATGGTTTTGTAAGTTCTACAGAAGAACCTCAGGAACAGAAAAATGAAAACAAAGATGATTTTGATAATGCATTTGAACCAAGACAAAAAAGTTCAAGATTTTCAAATCTGGAATTATAGACAGGAATAAATTATGGCAAAGATTAGAACAGAATTTAGATTTACACTTCCAAAAGGAACTGGAATAAAAGTTGAAGCCGGAAGAAAAGTAACGGGAACGATGAGACTTATTAAAGTTAAGGATCTTGTTGATATAGAACGTGACAGTCAGGTACAGCGTGGAACAGGTGTTTATTACGTTGTACTTTTAAGCCGCTGCATAACACAGCTTGGTCTTTCAAATTCCATCAACAGAAATACAATTGAAAAACTTGATCCTGTTGATTTTGCATTTCTCGTAGATTTTATGAATGAAATTAATCATCAGGTTATTAAAAGACTTCCGCTTGTATGTCATGAATGCGGCTACAAATATGAAGGCATAATTTCACAACTGGGGGAAGTATAAGCCGCCCTCGGGAAGCAGTTTTCCGGGAGGCGGCAGACATCGCATATTATTTTAAATGGTCAAAAACAGATATTATGCAGATGAAAAAATTTGAAAGACTTGACTGGTTAAAACAGATAAATAGAATTCATCAGGAAGAAATGAAGCAACGTTATCTGGAATCAGAAGAAGAAATTGAACGTCTTTTAAAAATGCATGATGAAGAATAGTAAAATTAAAAATGTTTGAGTTTTAAGGGAGAAATTAAAAATGTTAAAAGAACTTTCATGGTACATAGAGTCAAACAGATTCTCAGAAATTGTACAGCAGCTCGAAGACAAAGCTGCCGAATACTCAAGAGTTTTAGTCTCAGATCCTGATAAAGCCGAAGAAGCTAAAGAAGAACTCAGAAGTCTCTGTCAGTGGCACATGGAAAAATCAGGATACAGAAATGAAGAAAGTTCTTTCATTGACATTGAAAAAGAATTTTTCGACGGTGCAAACTTAAATCGCGAAGCATTCAATACATTTGAAAAAGAAATAATCAAAGCTCATATGTACCAGAAACATCTCTGGGAATTTATGGGAACAACAGGCTCAATGACAGTAATTTCAAAGTCTGCAATGAAAAGAGACGGCTTTGAATATGAAAAGTATCTACCGATTGAATATGCAAAAAATCACAAACCAAAAAGTCCGATTTCAAAACAGCTTGAAAAAAAACCGGACTCCGTTCCTTTCTATTTGTATCTTGATGGAACCACTTCTACCGAATACAATCCTGAAAAATCAAAAGCCCGCTTTGATGTATTAAAAGATAAAAGCGGTTTTGACTGGAAACGCAAAGGTTGGGACCCGAACTATGAAATAACAAAAGACGGCTGGCACGGAACATATGATGAAAATCAGAGCTGGACAATGGTTCGTGAAACAGAAGATAAAGATGAAAATTTCACAGGTGTAAAATACGAAAAAATTCCAGACATTGAATTGATCCGTGAAGGAGAATTCTGCATTCTCTATGACCCGGGATTTTCGCTTGTTTCACTTGCCGAAAAAATCTATATTTTGACGGACGGAGAAGTCTACGGCTCAGAAATTGAAGATGCAAAAGCTACTGTAAAACTTATCGAACAGGCAATGTCCGAAATGGGTGTTTCAAAGATAAGTGGAATTTGTCAGGGCACAAAATCACAGACAAAAAAAGAAAACGATTCTGAAAAAATCATTTCTCAGTATAAAAAACTTTTCAATGAAAAGCTTTCAGAAAAAACAGAAATCGTAACAAAAGAAAAAATCAATGAATTAAAAAAAGAAATAATTGAATCTCAGGCAAAAGAACAGCTTACAACAGAAGGAAAAACACTCTGCAAAGAAATCGCAGCCCTCATCGAAAGCGGAACAACAAAAGAAGAAATTAAAAAATCCCTCGAAATCCGAAAAGTTCAAGTTCCACTTTCTGTATACAATAAAGCTGACAGAGAAAAACTTAGCATCACTGAAGAAGAAAGCAGCATCATCCAGAACTACACAGTTCCGGAAAGCAAGCGGAGAACATTCAGTAACGCAATAATTAGCCTGATCTTAAACCGAAAGCAGCTTCTCACAACCGGAAAACCAATCGAAGAATTTTTCGAAATCGTCTATAAAGACATCGTAGAAAATACACCGTCTCAAGAAACCATCAGCACCGAAACAACATTCCGCGAACTCTGTGAAAAACCAGAAAGTACAGTCACAAAAGAAACAGTCGACACACCGACACTTGAAAAACTCGAAAATGCAAAAAAAGAAATTCCAGAGCAGAAGACACCAGAGCTCCAGTTTAAAGTAAACGCTGCCATAGACAACATAATCAGAAACTTTGCCGCAGTCCGCATGAGTACAGGAATGACACCTGAAGAAGCCGTAAAGCTTGCAGTCAAAACAGCCGGCGGAAAAACCGACACAACATTTGTTCCTCCAGTCAGTGGAATCGTATACAAAACTCCCGGCAGTACAGACGAAGCATCAGACAAAAGAATCTTTTCTGACATAAAACTTTCAGAATTAATTTCAGACGCAAAGAATTTTAAGTGTCCGACGAAAGAAATCGAGCTTTCTGAAATTGTGAATTTTTCTGATAAAAAATCATCAGAAAAATTCTATAAAGCTGATCTCTTTGACAAAACTGCACGCACTGAATGGTACAAGACGGAGCAGTTTGTAAAATCCGGGCTCAATGTTTCTGAAATTGAAGAATACATTACCAGGGAACAGACCGCAAAAGAAAATGAAATTTCCGTAAAGAAAATCCGTACCGTGGAATATTCGAAAGAAAAAGAAATTTCGAAAAAGCTGGGCTATGAAAGAAGTGACTTTGTTAAAAATGCTTTTGCGAATGAAGAAAAAAATAATGACATCAGCGTGATCAGGCCTGTAACTAGAGCCAAAAGTGCAGAGACGGTCGTTCGCGAAATGAATGCAGCTGGAAGTGTTCCAATGGAACTTCATGCAGCGAGCATCGTGCCGAACGGAAGGATATCGAGAAGCATTGCAGAAGCCGTACTGAAAAGAAACTTTAATAAGAGAACATCCGGGTATGAAAGAAACAGTGTCAGTGAAGGCATAAAGAATTATGAAAGCGTGCCGGAAAGTGATGACGGATTCAGAAAAGATGAAAGCGTTGTAAGAAATGTCGATACTTTTAGAACATATGAAAGCGTAATAAGAAGTGATGATGCTTTGATTAATGAGAACTTAAAAAAAGAGACTGAAGCTTACCATGAGGCTGATGTTTCAAAAGTTTATCAGAGTCACAGAACTGCAAAAAGCAAAAAGCAGAAGACACCCGAAGAATCTCGCCTTGCAAAGATTAATGCCAACTACGAACACGACAAAGCCATGCTTGCAAAAAGTGATCCAGTGTTTGCAAAGAACCAGTTCTGGGATGTCGGACATGCGGAAGAAAGCGGAGAAGTAAGTGAGAGAGATTATGCAAAGATAGTTAAATCCCTTAATGCAGATAAGAAAGACAAGATTCTTGACAAGGGAGGAAATAACTAATGAGTGCTTTTGATTATGATTTTTCAAAATTAAACAAAGATGATACAAAACATCTGTTTATAATTTCAGAATATTTTAAACTTGCAATTAATAAAATACGTGAAAACAGAAATCTTTTAGAAATAAAACATAAAGTCAATACGGAAAGAACATCCCGTTTTAAGCCAGATTCGGAATCAAATCTTGAATATTCATATGCAGCCCGTATGCACATGAGGAACAGGTCAAGTGACAGAGAATTTCCTGTTGATTCAGTTCAGCTTAAGATGCATGAAATAGAACATGATGAAAATATAGAAGGTGTTAAACTTCACATAGGATCATATGCAGATGAAATGGCAAGATCAATGCATTCCCTTGCGTTTACAATCGGACGTGATGTATTTTTCAGAAACGGAGCATACAGACCGGAAACAGAAGAAGGAAGGGCTCTTCTTGCACACGAATTGAAACATGTTTCTCAGACAAATGAACAGCTTTCAGAAGACAACAGGACAAAAAATGATCTTGAAAAAGAAGCAGAAAAAGAGGAACTGAAAGAAAAATATGATCCAGATCCTGTCGTAGAAATAAAAGTACATAATGAAACAGTAAAAATCAGGCGTTCAAAATTGAATAAAATTCAGATACTGGCAAAAGAAGACATGTACCGCTGGGCAGAAGAACAAGAAAAGAACATGACAGAAGAAGAATATCTGAAATTTCTGATTGAATTTAAAAAAGAGGTTGAGGCGTAAAGATGAGTATTGAGGATTTAAATTTATCAAGAAATCAAAAGGTTTTCATAATAAAAACAGTATCAGAAAGATTGCAGGCTAAACTTTTGATATTAAATGATAGTGTGAGTTCTTTATATTATGAAAATTTCAGTCTGGAAGCACGTGATTTAATGGCAGATTTTTGTAAATTTAGTAATTCAGTAGAACAATTGCAATCAAATAATGAATATAGCAAAATTGATGACGAAACATTAAATTATTTAACTATTTTAAGCCTTGTTGTTTCAGAAGAATACAGATTAAAAGTAAGGACTCCTCAAGGTCAGAAACAATATGATTTTATGGTTGATAAATTTAAACATGATGTCTATACAGTCT
>JAGHSB010000247.1 GCA_018066075.1 Candidatus Treponema scatequi | reverse complement strand
AAATCAAGATTTATCGGCTCAAATTTAGTGGGATTTGCAAGAAAAATACATTTTATCGGCTCATATTCATCGCTAATTACATTTTATCGGCTCATATTTAGTGGAATTTGCAAGAAAAATGTATTTTATCGGCTCATAATTTTCTTAATACTTGGAATTATTCAGGATTGTCAGAATACAATCACGTGGCTTATAAATTCCATTTAAAAAACTTTCAAAATTTAATTTTCGGTTGTAAAATTACTATATGGAGAAGAGACTGGGAACAATCCCTTTATCAGCTGATATTTTGACTCAGTCAAATATTGGTTTGTGGGCATTTGAGCTTGATGAAGGTTTACCTCCGAGAATGTACGCAGACGAAGCGATGCTCAAATTGCTTGGAATTACCGAGCAGCTCACACCTGAAGAAATTTATCACGCCTGGTATGACAATATAGATCCTCTGCATTATGACGAAGTTCATGCAACCGTTAAGCAAATGACAGACGGTTTTAGAACTGAAGTTCAGTATCCGTGGCATTCCCCTGATGGAAAAACAATGATTGTCCGCTGCGGTGGTGTCAGAAATTTTGAATACAAAAAGGGTGTCAGAATTGAAGGCGTTCATCAGGATGTAACTCTTTTTATTCATTATGAAAAAAAGAAAGATGAAGAGCTTGCCAGAAAATCTATTCTTCTTGAACATGAAAAATTCAGAACAGATGCTTTAACTTTTCTCGCTGACATGGAACCGGAGCCTGAAGATTTCATCAGTTTTTTTGCAGACAGATTTTTGAAGCTGTCTGATTGTGATCAGGTTATTTTTATTGATGCTGACGGAAAGAAGATTCAAAAAAATAAAGATGGAATAAAAGAAGTTCCGGAATCGATTTGTAAAAATTGTCCTTATTCAAGAATGGATGATGATGTTTATAAAAAAGATGTTATCGAACTTGATTCAGTTGCAAAATATGATAATTCCATTCCACGAAAATGTCCTGTTAAATCTTCATACATTAATGTTATAAAACTTAATGGAAAGATTTTCGGTCATTTAAGCATTCACTATATTGTTAATGAACATAGAATTACAAAGGTCGAAAGAGAAACTTTAAATCAGTTTTCTTCAATTCTTTCACTTGCGCTCAATAATATTGAAGTTCGAAAGGGAAGGGAAAGATTTCAGAAGGATCGTCTTGTAACAGCAGCTAATGTAATTGATACTTTTTGTAAAAATTACACAACTGTTCTTGCAATAAATATCGAAGATGACAGTTATAAGATGATGAAGAGTAATCCTGAAATGTCAAATCGTTATACAGAAAATGGTGAACATTTTACCAGGGTTTTAAAAAATTATGTTAAATCTGAAGTATATAAACTTGATCAGCAGAGTCTCTTAGCTTTACTTGACTTTAAAACTGTTTCTAAAAAACTTATTGCTCATGGATTTTATGATATAGAATATCGAGCTGGTAAAACAGATAATTATAAATGGCATAAGATGTCAATTTCTTCCATGGCATCAGGTAGTGAACTTCTTATTGGTATTGTTGAAAAAGATAAAGAGATTCTTTTGGGCCAAATTGAAGATGTTCTTGAAGAAGGTTATTTTGGATTATATGTAGTTGATCTTGAG
>JAGHSB010000019.1 GCA_018066075.1 Candidatus Treponema scatequi | reverse complement strand
ATTATATCTATATTACAGAGAGGTTTGAAATGAGCGAAATATACATCAGTTATAGTGGCGCAAACGGATTTAAAAGAGCAAACGATAAAGGTTCTCTTGGCGGAAAAGTTGTAAGCTATGCAGATTTTAAGGGCTTGAGCGCAGACATTAAACCTGGTTCTGCAGATGAATACGGAATCATTCTTGATTCAGCAGATGTACAGGAGTTTATCGCTAATTACGAAGATGACAGTATTTTTACTGACGCAGAAAAAGCATAAAAATTAAACTCAGGGTTATTTTGTAAATCATGGAAATCAAAATCAAAAACCTCATCCGTACTTATTACCAGAGTGATAAGACGGTTGAGGCTGTTAAAAATGTAAGTTTAAATATTCCATCAAATACAGTTTATGGAATTATAGGAAAAAGCGGAGCCGGAAAGTCAACTCTTGTCCGGCTCATTAGTTTATTGGAGAAACCTGACTCAGGCGAAGTTTATTTTAATGATAAACGCGTCGACAATCTTGATAAAAAAGAAATGATTAATCAGCATCGCCAGATGGGAATGATTTTTCAAAACTTTAATCTTTTGTCTTCACGCACTGCAGCAAAAAACATTGCGTATCCGCTTGAAATCTGCAAAACTCCAAAAGACGAAATCAATAAAAGGGTAAAAGAACTTCTCGAACTTGTTGGTCTTTCTGACAGAGCAAATGCTCCTATCAGTACTTTGTCAGGCGGTCAGAAACAGAGAATTGCAATTGCACGCGCTCTGGCAAACAAACCTGAAATTCTTTTCTGCGACGAAGCAACTAGTGCGCTCGATCCGCAGACTACACGTTCCATTTTGCAGCTTATCCGTGACATTCAGAAAAAAATGAATCTCACAGTAGTTATGATTACGCATCAGATGGAAGTTGTACGCGACGCGTGTGACAGAGTTGCTGTATTAAACGACGGTGCTGTTGTTGAAGAGGGAACTGTAGCAGACATTTTCTCAAATCCAAAATCAGAAACTACAAAAGATTTCTTGAGTCACTTGAATCCGATTGCAGATGAAGAAGATTCTTCTGATGATGGAATTGTTCGATGGAGTGAACACGGTGGAAAATATACTTTGCGCTTCATCGATGAAAAAACAGGTGAGCCTGTCATCAGTACAGTTTCTAAAAAGTTTGACGTTACATTTAACATCAGAGCCGGAGGCATTCAGCATTTGCCTCAGAAAGATATCGGAACTTTGATTGTCGACATCAACGGGCCTGATGCAGAAGTTGAAAAAGCAATTGAATATATTAAAACGCTTGGCGTTAATGTAGAAATTACAGGAGGAAAAGCATGAGTGCAGCTATCTGGGATTTTTTATTGATGATTGCAGAAAAAATCGGCGAGTTTTTTGCTTTAGTTTTTTCTCCGCTTGAAGAAGTGATTGCGCCTGCAACATGGACTCTTGTCTCTACGGCAACACTTGAAACGATTATGATGGTAATCTTTTCAACATTGTTCTCGGTTATCATCGGACTTCCGCTTGGAATCTTGCTTTGCGTAACAGATCCTGTTCACGGAATTATTCCAAAGAAAGTTTGTAACCAGGTATTAAACAGAATTGTTGATATTTTCAGAAGCTTTCCGTTTTTGATTTTGATGGTTCTGCTCTTGCCGCTTGCACGCTTTTTTATCGGTACTGCAATTGGAACTGCAGCGACAGTTGTTCCGCTTTCGATTGCGGCAGCTCCTTTTGTTGCACGCGTAATTGAAACTGCGCTCAAAGAAATTGATCCTGGTGTAATCCAGGCTGCACGTTCGATGGGAAGTACAAACTTTCAGATCATTACAAAGGTAATGCTTCCTGAAAGCCTTCCAAGTCTTGTAGATGGAATTACTTTAACTATCATCAACTTGATTGGTTATTCTGCAATGGCTGGAACTATCGGCGGCGGTGGACTTGGTGCTCTTGCAATTCAGTATGGATACAACAGATTCCGTGGAGATGTTCTTCTTGTTTCTGTAGTCGTAATTCTGATTATGGTCGGAGTCGTTCAGATTACTGGAACTTCGTGGTCTTCTAGAATTATGAAAAGAAGATAGTTTTAGAAATTCCACATAAAATAAATTATATATAGGAGATTAAAGAAATGAAAAAAATCGCTTCTATCGCATTGGCTTTGGCTTGCGCTGCAACACTTTTTGCTGCACCAAAGAAATCAAACTCAAAAGTAATTAAAATCGGAGCTACTCCAGAACCTCACGCAGAAATGCTCAATCTTATTAAAGATGATGTAAAAGCAGCTGGTTACGAACTCAAGGTAATTGAATTTACAGATTATGTAACTCCAAATGAAGCTCTTGAAAGTGGAGAAATTGATGCTAACTTCTTCCAGCATCTTCCATACATGGACTCATTTAACAAAGAAAAAGGCTTTCACCTCGTAAACGCTGGTGGAATTCACATTGAACCGATTGCTTTGTATTCTAAAAAAGTTTCAAAGCTTGATGACATCAAAAAAGGTGCAGTAATTGCAATTCCAAACGATCCTACAAACGAAGGACGCGCTTTGCTTCTCTTGCAGGAAGCTGGACTTATCACTCTTGATCCTAAAGCCGGAATCGAAGCTACACCAATCGACATCAAGAAAAATCCAAAGAACCTCAAGTTTAAGGAAATTGAAGCTGCAACACTTCCACGCGTATTGATCGACGTAGACGCTGCTGTAATCAACGGAAACTATGCAATTCCTGCAGGTCTCGTTGCTACAAAAGACGGTCTTTTCGTAGAAGGAAGCAAATCACCTTATGTTAACATCATCACTGTTAAAAAAGGAAATGAAAATGATGCTGCAGTTAAAGCAGTTGTAAAAGCTCTCCAGACACAGAAAGTAAAAGACTGGGTTGCAAAACGTTATCCAAACGGCGAAGTTGTAGTAGTATTCTAAAACGGTCTTCTACCGTTTTTTACAGAACCTTACTGTTCTGTAATTGCCTTTAACTGATAAAAGTCACGCGAAATACCGCGTGACTTTTTTTTTGTTTAAAGATAATATTTTGTTATGACGATTTCAGAACAGATTTTCAAACAGCTTATTATCATGCTTGTAATTGCTGTTTTAGGTTTTATATTTGCAAAGCTGACTAAGACAGGGGATAAGGAAGAAAAGTTTTTGACTAAAGTTCTTCTTCTTTTTATTAATCCGTGTCTTACAATGATTTCCTTTAACGTTAAGTTTGAAAAAGAAATGTTTTTTGGACTTCTTCTTTCACTTGCACTTTCATTTTTCATTATTTTTCTTTTTACTGTTCTTGCAAAAATTTTATTTCCAAAAAATAAAATTAATTTTGATCTCGAACGCCTTTCGACAGTCTTTACAAACTGCGGATTTGTAGGAATCCCGCTTATCAAAGCAGTGTTTGGAACTGGCGGTGTCTTTTATCTCATGGGATTTATCGCAGCATTCAATGTAATGCTCTGGACTTATGGAATTATCATCATCGGCGGAAAGATTGACATCAAGAAAGTTTTGCTCAACACAAATGTTCTTGCAGTAATAGTTGGATTAATTGTTTTCTGTCTTCCGGTTAAGATTCCTGAAATTATTGCAAATCCTGTTTCGATGGTCGGAAACTGCAATACAGCAGTTTCGATGATTTTACTCGGAATCTTTTTTGCGCATGAGTTTAGCGGAGTGCGGGAAAAGCTTGTTGGAATTTTGTGGACTTGTTTTGTCCGTCTTGTGATTTGTTCAGTGATTGCGCTTGCCGTGTGTTTTGGTGTGATTTATTGTTTATCACAGATTAACGGCATCAATATGGAACTTGTAAAAATGATTTGTACAATCGTACTGATTGCAAGCATGTGTCCTGCCGCAGTTTCTGTTTCAAGTTTTGCATGTCTTTTCGACAAGGACATCATGTTTGGCAATCTTGTCGTATGCTTTACGCACGTTCTGTGCGTTTTGAGCATACCGGGATTTATGATGGTGTTTGAGTTTCTTTTAAAGTGTTAATCATATAGTCTGCAATGTTACAACCTGATTTACCCTGAAACATCCATGCTTCTTCTTTTGCATGCTTACGGGCATCAGAAAGTTCTTTGCTGTCAGACATATTTTGAATGACTTCTTTAATGTTCTCAAAGTCTTTTTCATCAAGTTCTTTTCCGAACTTTTCAAGTGATCTGTACTGCCAGAGTTTTTTATCTTTGATGTCATATGCATCGTATGGTCTTAAATCCATTCCGGCATTAACATACATTACAGGTTTGTCACAAAGGAATGTGTAGTCGAAAATGATTCCTGAGAAATCTGAAATCATAACGTCTGCTTTTTTAAGTGAATAGATGTTCTGTCTTTCATAATCCCATTCAACGAGTTTATTGTCTTTGTATCGGTCCTGAAGTCTTTCGAGCATTGCACTTTCTGATTTTTTAGACTGCGGGTGAGGGCGAACAATGATTCTGAAACCTGTTTTTGAAAGAGGATCGAGAAGCTTTTCGCCATATTTTTTTAAGATACCAACATCGCCCCAGCTTGGAGAAACGAGTACAGTAAACGGATGATTTTCTTCTTCGGGAATTTTTGCAATGTTTTCTTTGTAAACATCGAGATATGGACATCCTACTGTTACGAGATCTTTTGGTTTAAGACCGCGCTGTGTTTCAAGAGTTCTTAAATCTTCTTTTTGATAGTCACCTGTCAAAAGAACAGAATCAAAGTAATCAAGACCAAAGAGTCTGTATGTTGTTGCATCATTTGGCATGTGAAGTACATGAGAATAATGCTTTACGTTTTTACTTCGCTTTAACTGGTAAACCTGAAGGCCTGGTGTTGTCATCAGTACGAAACCAGCACTGAGCATATTAAGGTGTGCAAAGGCTCTGTTTCCTTCGCCAATGAACTCTGGTTTTACATATTTGTAATTCATTTCAAAGCAGGGATCTTTTTCTACAGAGGTTAAGTAAGTAAGTTCAATCTGGCGTTTTTCAAACTCATCGCATACTGGTTTGAATGTGTTCCAGTATTGCATGCCTTCGTTGTAAATTACATATGGCTTGTAGTTTGTATCCATTGTTGTTCCGTCTTTTTTACCGGCAAAGAATACCTTTACTTTTAACCATGCAGCTTTTGCAAGAAAGAATAATGTAGCGGCTGCTCCGATAAGGATAGAAAAGAGCATGCTGCCTGTGCCCGGGTCGATATAAAGAAAGTTAATCATTTGTTTTCTCCCATAGCTTCTTCGTTTGTAACAACTTTCCAGTTGTCAGGATTAAAGATGTCATCGTGAACACTGTTCCATTCTCCGACTTTGAATTTGTTTTTTTCATGTTCTTCTGGAGTCCAGGATGCATCGCGTGCTACATAGACAATATCTTTTTTAACCTGTTCTTTGAGAACTTTTCCAGTAAATGGATTTACCGCATTTTCAATGACTCCTTCTGTTGCAAGAATTGGAGTGTCTGCATTTGTCATAAAAGTGCTGTCTGTTTTAATTTTTCCGTGCTCGTTAAAATCTTTTACAAGCAATAACGGATTAAAATAAAGAGGATATTTTCTGTCAGATATTTCTGAAAGCTTAGAACTTCCACCATGATCAGAAACAATAATAATTCTGGAATTGTCATAAACGCCGATTTCTTTGAGATGTTCAAGAAATTCTCCGAGTTTGATTATTGCGCTGCAGTTTGCCTGATATGCATCATCGCCTTCAAAAGGACCTGGTGTTGGATCTGTTGTTGTAAGATTGTAGTCAGGATATCCTGTTGCAAGGGTTTCATGAGTTGCTTCATTTACGATAACAGTAAATGTTGGTTTTTCGCTTACAGAATCAGAAAGTTCCGGCAAAAGGTCAAGCGCAGCATAGCTGCTTATAAAATCATGAATAAACTGTTTGCCACGTTTTGGTTTCCACCAGTGACCATCTTCATAAATATATTCTCTTGTTACAGGAAGCATCACTTTGAAAAAACTTAACCACAGAAAATTTCGTTTTAACTGTTCACTTTGTTTCTGGTATCCGGTTACATTTGGATTTAATTTTAACCAGGCATCATTGTAAACACGTTCTGTCGGACAACATCTGATTTCTGGATAATCTTTATAAATTCTTAAATCGGCAATCCATTTGTAGCCTGCCCATGACATATCTGTAACTGTTGAAGTAAATCCATTCTGACTGAATAAAACAGGAAGAACTTTTAATGCTTCGTTATGTTTTTCAAGGAGCGGAACATCATCGCGTTTGTTCATATTTACTGGTGTATATTCATAACCGCCATAAATAACAGGCGAACCGATTAAAGTCATTCCGCCATAAGAAGCAATGTTTTCATATCTTGTAAATCCGTCAAACTGATTTACAAGTTCTGGTCGTTCTTCGAAGATGTAAGGAATTAATCCATTGATTGCTCTGTCCTGCATGATAATGATTACATTTTTTTTGTCTTTAGCAAAATGAAAAACAGGTGAAACAGATGCCGGCTGTAAAGTTCCATTACTTTCTTTAATTTCTTTTACTTCTTTGTAACCTTTTGAAATAGGAATGGAATTTGCAACAGAAATTGCAGCAAGAGAAATCATTATGATTGCTGTAATTGAATTGTAAATTTTTGTTTTGTGAAATTTTAATAACAGGAAAATTGCACAAAGAGCTGCAATATTTGTTAAGATACTTAAAATGTTGAAAATAAATCCTGGCCTTAACATTCCTGCATTCTGGAAAGTTAAGATTGTTGAAATTGCACCGTAATCACCGCCGAATATAAATGCATTGAGCATTGCACATACTAAGGCTGCACTCATAAATAAAGCAAGTACTGTTTTAATGCGGTTGTTAAAAAGATAATAAAGACATACAGGCCAGAAGAGACAGAAACCTGTGCACTGCCATAATGAATTTCTTAAAAAGAAAAATGGAGATGAATAATTATCAACAAATGAAAATTCCATTGGAGAAGAAGAAATTACATAAGATGGAATTACATAGCCTGTAAGAATTGAAAGAGAGATACATGCAATAAAGAAAATTGTGTCTCGTGTCTTATTGTTATCTACAAGTGAAGCGAATGGCTTATCAAGAAGATACTTAATTGCTTTGAGAATAAGTGGAAAAAGAGGAATGATTGTTAAAACTGCAATTACAGCAATTCTTCTGTACATAAATCCAGTGTGCTTGAACAATAAGAACCATACGGCTGCAATATATACTGCACAGAGACAGAAATACAAAGCTCTGAGAGGTTTTTTTAATTTATAGAAAACATTTTTTACAAGACTGAAAACATTGTTCATTGTCCAGTATAAAACAAGACCACTTGGTGAATTGTAAAGAAAAACTAAAAAGAACAAAGCCATAAGATAAATCTGAAGTTTTTCTTTTATAGGGTGACCTTTTGAATAGATATATCCTGCAACAACATTGATTAATGTCATTGCAATCGGAAGAACATTGACTGCAAAAGATCCAATGTAAAAAGTTGCATCAGGAGCGCCCATATCTTTGATAAAGAAAAATGACTGCCCCTGTAAAGCATCAAGAGTACTTAAATAATTATAAGCTGCAATAAAAAATGGAATCTGAATAAGAAGGCTTATCGAAGAGCGTAAAGCCATCATCGGATGATAATGATTCTGTCTGTAAAAAGTTGAAAGAATCATATACTGTTCATCACCTTTGAAAACAGCTTTGATTCTGTCAATTCCTGGTTTTAGTTTAACCTGAATCTGTCTTTCAACTTCCTGCCATTTTTCTGCAATGACATACATTGGAAGACATAAAAATGAAATTCCTATGCTGACACCAATTACGGCAAGCCCTGGGTTTGAAAGGACAGCATCGCAGATAGAGTAGAACAGTTCTACGAGCTGATACAACGGATAAATAATAATAGTGTAAAGAAAATTCAGCATTTTAATTCCTTTTACTTTGTAATATAATCAACAATATTTTTTGCAGCACTGCCACGACATTGCCATGCTTCGTCTCTGACTTTTGCACGGCTTTCTTCGAGGCCTTTACTGTTTATAGTTTCAGTTATTATATTTGCAATATTCGAAAAATCTTTTTCTTCGAGTTTTACGCCAAGCGATGGAAGAATTTTTAATGACCACATCGGTTCATCGAGCCAATCGGCATCATACGGAAGGGTGTCAAAGTTTGTGTCTGCGTAAATAACCGGTTTATTAAAGATGAAAGTATAGTCAAGAATGATGTCACTGAAATCTTAATCATAATATCTGATTCATTTAATACATTAAAATTGTCATTATCGAAATTCCACGTAATATTTGAATTTTCAAATTTTTTTGAAAGAGAATCGAGCAGTTCTTTTTCAGAAGATAAAGACTGTGGGTGAGGTCTTACGATAATCTTAAAATCTGTTTTTGAAAGTTCTGTTAAAAGTTTATCACCAAATCTTGAAAGGATTGCACTTTTTCCCCAGCTTGGTGCAATAAGTACAATCGGGTGTTCATGTTTTGAATTTGTTTTTGTAGAATTAAGTCTTTTTTGATTTTCATCAAAAAAAGTACATCCAACAGAAATAAGTTCTTTTTTATTGATAGAAGGCCTTATATTTTCCATTTTACGGATAAAATTAATCTGGTTTTCTCCGGTTGTAAGAACTACATCATAATGATCGAGTCCGAACATTCTGTAAGTAGAAAGATCACCTGCTGAATGTGGAATATGTATATAAGTTTTTACCCCTTTTGAGCGCTTCCATTGATATACATCGAGACCTGGAGTTGTTGCAATAACTTTGTCAGCTTTTAAGAAATTTAATTTTGCGTAAGGCTTGTTACCTTCGCCAAGAAATTCTGGTTTGATGTAAGTGTAATTCTGATTGAAGACAGGATCATCTTTACTTGCAGTATAATATACAAGTGAAATTTTTCGTTTTTCAAATTCTTCGCAGATTGGTCCGAAAACATTCCAGTAACGTTTATGGTCAGAGAAAATTACATATGGAATGATATCTTTCTGTTCGTCTCCAGAAGATTTTCCGCCAGAGAGAATGAATTTAAGTTTAACAAAGAGAGCTTTTGCTCCAAAGACAGCTGCTGTTGCAATTCCAATAAAAAGAGAGAAAAGCATACTGCCGGTTCCAGGATCGATGTATAAGAAATTGTTAATCATTTGTTTTCTCCGTTAACTTCAAGTTTTGTCCAGTTTGCAGGGTCAAAGATGTTGTCATGAACGTGATAGGCGGATTTTTGAATACTGAATTTATATGCATCGTACATATCAACAGTGTTACAAGTATTATCTTTGTAGGTCAGAAGTTGACAACCTTTATCTTTTTCTTGGACAAATTTGTTTCCAGTAAATGGATTTGTATCAGAGATATTTAATCCTTCTTTGGCTAAAAATAAGGTATCAGCATTAGTCATAAAAGTATTATCTGTAATTAAGTCATTGTTTGAATTAAAATCTTTTACAAGAAGTAGAGGATTGTAGCTGGCTGGTAATGAAGGCTCTTTAAAATTTTGAAAATCATTCAAGTTTCGGCCTCGGCCATGGTCTGAAACAATAATAATCCT
>JAGHSB010000242.1 GCA_018066075.1 Candidatus Treponema scatequi | reverse complement strand
TTAAAAAGACTTTTCACTAAGATTCATGATTTCATTACATCAAAATTTTCTCTCATTGGTATTGTAATCTTTGCAATACTTACGATGATAATGTTCGTCTATTTCTATTTTGAAAAAGAGCCTAGTACTCAGATGAACACATTGTTTGATGCATTCTGGTACACAATCGTTACACTTTCGACTGTAGGTTACGGAGACATTACACCGACTTCAGTGCCTGGAAGACTTGTTACAATGATTCTTCTGCTTGCCGGTGTTGCGCTCTTTTCTGCAATCTCCGGTAAGTTTGCATCATTAATTCTCGACAGACAGCAAAAAAGAGATAAAGGACTTTTAAATATGGCAAAAATGAAAAACCACTTTTTAATCTGCGGATGGAAACCAAATTTTGAAAGAATACTTTCTGGTATCTTAAATGCTAATCCAGAAGTATCAAATGAAAGAGTTGTAATTGTAAACAAAGCTCCTCAAACAGAGATTGATAAAATTATGACTGATGCCAGATTTAAGGGAATCAATTTTCTTCACGGAGATTATACTGATGAAGATACTTTGATAAAGGCACAGATTAAAACCGCTGACCGTGTTTTGATTCTTACTGATTTATCAGAAAAATTTTCTTCACTTGAAAATGATTCGCGTGCTGTTCTTGCAGTAATCACAATGAAAAACTTAAATCCAAGAATCTATTGTGTTGCAGAAATCTCAGACAAGAAATTTGAAAAACACCTTTCACTTGCAAGATGTGATGAAATCATTCTTTCTTCTGATTATGAACAGAATCTTCTTGTACAGGCATCAAGCGGACAGGGTATGAGCCATATTCTTCGTGAACTTATTGCAGAAGATTCAACTTCTGGAATTTTGATTAAGGATATTCCTGAAGAATATATTGGAAAAACATACAAGGAATATAAAGATGTTCTTGATACAGATGATGTTTTGATCGGGCTTCTTGAAAATACTGGTAACTTCTATCACAGAAGAAAAGAAGCACTTGCAGAAGCACAGAAAAATCCTGACATGGAAAAAATCGTTCAGAACTTAAAAAAGGTAAAGACACTTCAGAGTAATCTTCCGCATTTTACACCGAAAGGTGATTATGTAATTCCAGAAAATTCAAAAGCAATTTTCGTTCATGGAAAAAAAGATGGAAGAAACTGAAGAAACATTTGCATAATATAATTAAAAAAAAGACCAGGAGGACAAATGCAATTTAGCGAAGAAATTATCCAGAAACTTACACGCCTCGAAATTTTTTCTGATTTTACAGATTCCACTGAAGAAAATAAACGTATCCTGACAAAAATATGTGAAGCTCTTGAAATAAAAGATTTCGTAAAAGGTGATGTAATCATTAACGAAGGTGATATCGGTGATACACTTTATATTTTGTATACAGGAAGTGTTCAGGTAAAACGACGCACACCTGGAAACGAACAGTTTGCTGTTGTAAATCTCAGTGCAGAACAGAATGTATTTTTTGGAGAAGTTGCACTTGTAGACAGTGATAAACGTTCTGCTTCTGTAATTGCTCTCGAAAACTGTCGTACACTTTATCTCGATGGAAAAACTTTTAAAGCTCTCTGTGATGAAGAACCTGTCCTCGGATACAGAGCTACATACAGAATTGCACGCAGAATTGCAGCATCATTGAGACATTCGAATAAAGAACTTTTGATTTTGTATAAAGCACTTATCGACGAAGTAGAAGGTGAATAATAAATAGAAAGTTTGTAGTGTGATTCTTTTTAATAATGAGAATTAAACAGAAAGTCCGG
>JAGHSB010000245.1 GCA_018066075.1 Candidatus Treponema scatequi | reverse complement strand
GAATAAACTAAAGCATATCAATTACAAATTCAACTTCTGTTGTCGAACGTTCTGTTTCTTTTGCAATCTGTTCTATCGTGTAGCCTAAATTATAAAGCTCTGCAACCTGTTTTTGAAAACTTTTTTTCGGTGTAATCGGATTTTTTGTCATGTAAATTTCCGGACCATCATCCTTTTTTGTTTTTACAGGTTCTGCTTTCTTTGTTTTCTTTTTAGTTTCTTTAAGTGGAATTTTTGAAGAACGCTTTTCTTCTGCGTCAGCTGTTGCAATTCTGCGTTCTGCGTTTTTGATTGCGTCGTTAAGTTCTTCAATTTTTGAATCGATTAAATTGATGTTGCTCAATGTGATTCCATTGACTTCGGAGATGAGCTGACCAACCTGTTCTCTTGTTTTTCTGAGAACATCTTCTGTTGAAAAAAGGCTTTTGAATTTTATGAAAAATACAGCCCACAAAATCAGATTGATGACACACATTGTTACAATAATTGTGATTGACATTTTTACCTCTCGATATCGATGTGTTTTCCTAGGTAGTCTTCGCGAATCTCGATTTTCTGATTTGTATAAGGTTCTGCCTGGTTTTCTTTTTTCTTTTTTTCTGATTCTCTCTGTTCTGTTTCGTTATGTCCGTCTTCTTTTACGTTAGGAGCATTTTCTTCTTCTGGCGAAGCTTTGTTTACAGTTTTGACTGTCTGGGCATTTTGATTTAATGCATTCTGCTGCTGCATTCCCTGTGCAACCTGTGCGCTCTGCTGTTCATGAGAGACACGATTTGCGACATTGGACATTTGAGAATACATTGTCTGTAAATCAATTGGTTGAATAGCCATCTGGTGCCTTCACATCTGTCATATCTGGATCTTCATATTTGCCACGACGGACAAATCCACCTTCAAAGAAGAATGTTACACTCTTAACATCTGCTCTGACTTCATCAATAACATCACGAATATAAATTTTAACACCAGAGAAAACAGTTCCTTGAGCTTTTACTTTTCCAAATACTTTCAATTCGTGTAAACGCTGTAAAATCTGTTCGACTTCTGTCGCATACTCTTCTGATTTTACTGTAATTTCCTGTTTTCTATTTTTTAAACCATTAAGCTGGTCTTGTTTTTCTTTTGGTAAAGTACGTCTCTGTTTCTTGAAATTTTCGAGAGTAACGATATTGTTATCTGTCTCTTCAAGTTCTTTCATGAGAGCATTCTGTTCATCCTGAATATCACCCAGACGCTGTTTCAATCTCGGATCGAATCCTACTTCGAGAATTGTTTCTGCACCACCACCAGGTGAACCAATATTTTTTGCAGAGATTTCTTCGGTAGCAAACAAATGTCCACCGGTAATCTGAGCTTTTTTTCCGTTGAGAATAATTCGTTTCATAGCAGTAACTTCTGAGTTCATGATGCTGTCTGAAACAATGACAAACTGTTCGACTTCGACTTTCGCAGACTGAATGAATTTTGCCCAAACAGATTTTCCTGCCTGAATGACTCCGACGTCGTGACCAAAGATACCCTGAGATACGATGATATCTCCGTTTTCTGATTTGAGATGACTCTGACCGACAGTTCCACTGACTTCGATGTTTCCGGATGCTCTGACATCGTAACCGTCTTCGACATTTCCTTTGACGATGACTGTTCCAAGAAAGTCAATGTTACCTGTTTTAATATTAACTGCATCGAGTTCGAGAACTGGTTCGACGTTGATTCTTTCTGCTTCGTAAACAACACGACCGTTGCATGAAGCGATGATTGTTACACCGTCCTTGTCCATCTCTGTATTTTTTCCAAGTGGAATTCGAATGTCTTTTCCGTTCTTTGCTTCGAGGTAACGGCCAAACAAAGTCTTTCCGGCCTTTCCTCTTTCTGGCGGCATCTTTGTTGCAAGAGGCTGTCCCTTAACGACATTCTGAATCTGGTTAAGCTCTTTAAAGTTAACCTGACCATTTTTAGTTTCTTTAATTCTGAGTTTAGAAGAGTCTGTTTCAAAGTTAAATGCAATGTAAGCGTCGCGTCCGTCCTGTGGCTTAACTGCAGCAGCCACTTCACATGGAACATTGTAAACAGGATTGTCTACGAACTCTTCAATCTTATCATTTTCGATTCCGGCAACGACACCCTGTGTTTCAAGATTACGGACAATCTGTTCTGCAGAGATTTCTGCACCACTCATTGCTGGCGGAGTAACAGTAACTGTTGCAAGCATTTCGTCTTTCTGAATATCAATGACGAGCATTGCGTCTCCAGCCTTAACATGCTTGTATGAACCAATGACTTCGTATTTTCCGTCTGTTCCTGACTTTGCAAATTTTTTAATTCGGTCTTCGTCAATATCTAGAGTATCTGTTCTCTTTGCTTCTGAAACGATGTTCTTAGGATCGACATGACTTCCCTTTCCGACAGGGAGAATAACTTTAAGACAGATGTCTTCACCAAAGTGACGAACATAGAACATTCCGTCCTTATCAACTGTCTGTACTTCTTCTTCAAGTTCTTCGTCATCAAAGCCAGTACCAGCCATTGTCTTTTTCTTCTTGGCAAGAGCTTCTGCTGTCTGATAGATTCGAACAGACCAGGGCTTTTTTGCAAGACCTAAAAATCCGTCAGAACCTTTTTCAATTATTTCGTATTCAAGACTGCTAACTTTAGAATCAAGCTGTACGGCAGCATCTGCCAATGCTTCATCAAGTGTATCTGCATTGACAACAACGCTCTGGACAGTATTATCCAGTTCCAGCTGAGCTTCCATGTCTTTTCGGATTGTATCTAAAGTTACCATTTTTAATTACATGATTCCTTTTCTCAAGTTTGTAAGCTTTGCTCTCAATCTGAGGTTTGCTTTTGTGTGAAGCTGAGAAATGCGTGATTCACTTACATCGAGAACCTGTCCGATTTCTTTGAAAGTTAAATCTTCATGATAGTACAAAACAATTACCATTTTTTCTTTTTCAGGCAATTCGTTGATGGCTTCTACGATTACTTTTCTGATTTCTTCGCGTTCAACGATTACGTCAGGATTTAAACTTGATGGAGATTCAATTGAGCCACCGATTGACATATGGTCATTGTCATTTCCTGAATACCATACATCGTTAAGTGAAAGAACGCTTGTTCCAGAAACTTTCATTACAGTCTGCTGATATTCTGATTCTGAAACGCCCATTTTTTCTGCGATTTCTGCATCAGTTGCAGTACGACCAAGTTTTGATTCAAGTTCAACGATTGTGTCTTCAATTTCGCGTGACTTCTGTCTTACACTTCTTGGAACCCAGTCGAGCTGACGAAGTTCATCAAAGATTGCACCGCGAATACGAGTTACTGCATAAGTTTTAAACTTTACGTTTTTACCCGGATCAAATTTTTCAATTGCATCAAGAAGACCAAACTGACCAAAGCCGACAAGATCATCAAACTCAACGCTGCCAGGCATTCCAACAGCAAGCTTACCTGCAACATATTTTACAAGCGGCATATACTGTCTGATAAATTTATCACGCAGCTGCGGTGATTTTGTTTTCTTGTACTCGAGCCAAAGTTCGTCTTCTGTTTTTTCGTCAAAAAGCGATGATGCCATACTCCACACCTTTTATATAATTATTCTTCTTTTCGTAAAATCGTTCTGATAGCTTCTGCCATCAGTGTTGAATCTTTGCTGTCTGCTTTTGCTCCATCAGGAAAAACTGTTTCGTTTAATCTTGATGGTGCCTTACCAGCCGTTGCAAAATCACTGTCAGTAACCGTGTCATCATTTCTTCCGACATCGGAAATACCCATATCAGGTAATACATCAACATCTTCCTCTGCTGCTGATGATTTATTATCATTCAAGATGGAATTTGCACCGAGCGTATCTTCAATCGGCGGAAACTCTTCACTCAACTGACTTGAACCTGCAGAACTTGGTTTTACAAGTGGAACAGGTTTAAATGATGGTTCTTCAGAAATGTTTGAAAGTGATTCAGCAGCTGGTCTTGAGGCAGCTGCTGGTTGTGTCTGAGTTTGTGGCTGTGACTTTGGTTCATCTTCTGGTTCTAAAGGCGATACATTTTCAAATTCATTTTTTGTAAATTGATTAGTGGAACTTGTAAAACCCTGATTGGATTTTTCTTCCACATCACCTTTATTTAACATCTGATTCTGACCTGTCAGTACAAACTTTGGACTGTTTTCATCATCCTGCAGTTCTTCATCATTAATTACGATATCAACTTTGTTACCAATTGGTGCTGGATTTGATTCTGACGGAGTGTCAGAAGGTGTGCTGTCGGTGGAACCGTCATCAAGAAACTTGTTGTATAAAAAAGAAATCCCCACCGTTAAAGCGCCAAAACATATAGCAGAAATAAAAGCTCTTAATAAAGAAATTCCAAATCCTGCACCAGATATTAAAGCAACAAAAAAGGACAAAACAAAGGCAATTATGCTTGCGAAAATTGTTGGTTTAAAATTCACCTTAGTTTATCCTCCCTATATAAATTATACTACATTATTG
>JAGHSB010000244.1 GCA_018066075.1 Candidatus Treponema scatequi | reverse complement strand
TTGAAAAATAATTTTTTACAGTAAAAATTAAAAAAGATTGCTGCGCGTAACCAATATAATCGATTACTACATCTTTACTGATGCTCACGCCAATCGTCTTTAAGATATTATGGAATTTTGAAAATGAAACTTCATCCTTTACTGTTTCTGCAATTTTTTTCATCAAAAGACGCAAGCCATTTGTATTACGAATTCCATTTCTTGCAGCTATATCTCCAAGAAGAACTTTCTGATAAATGCTCGAGACATATTCACGCTTATCTTTGTATTCAAGATTTTCTGGAAAGCCGCCAAAATAAAAATAAGTTTCAAATTCGCGGTTAATTTTTCCGATTGCCTTTGTACTGAGGATTGATTTTTCAGAAAAATCTACTTTTTTAGCCGTAAGAAATTCTCTAAAGTTATATGGAGCAATATATTTTGTCAAAAAACGACCACCAAGACATTTTTCAATTTCAGAAGAAAGCATTTTTGCATTGCTTCCGGTAATGAATGTATGCTCTTTTGAATCTGCCATACGGCGTGCAAATTTTTCCCAGCCGTCAACATTTTGAATTTCATCGAAAAAAAACCAGCCCTTTTTATCACTCATTTCTGCCTGAACAGAAAGAATGTCATTAAAATCATTTACATTAAACTCCAAAAGGCGTTCATCTTCAAAATTAATATAAATAATCTGATTCCACTCAATTCCATTTGAAACTAAATCCTGAACAATTTTATAAAGCAAAGTTGATTTTCCGGCACGGCGAAGTCCGATAAGAACATAGTTTGCATTAAGATCAAACTGGTATTCACGATTTACAATCTTAAAATTTTTGATTATTTCATGCTGGTCAAAAATTGCCGTCTTTAGTGAATCATGATTCATAGGCTACTCTGCGTCGACTATAATCGACAATATATGGTGTATGTTGTCGATTATAGTCGATATAATTATGGAGGTCAAGGATTATGTGGAATTATTACAAGTCCGCCAGCACACAGCAAAACCTGTCACATGCCTTTTTCTCTAAAACAAAATGATCAAAACAGGAAAGATAAAAGTTGGCAAAAAACTGGGAAGTCAAATTGCCAATCGGGAGTCCACCTTTATAACTATCCACAATTCCAAACTGTTCATGATAGCGTGATGTAAAACTCTGTCTGCAAATGGAACTGCAATAATTACGCGCTCTTTTGGGTCTGTAATTTTAAATTGATGATATAGAAGCGTTTGTAATGGAACTGAGTTTAAACGATTTTGGATTTCTAAAAGATTTTGATTTAATTTTCTTGAAAATTTTTTGACAGGATTTTTTGAAGTTTTACCACGACGGGCTTTTAACTATGCCAGACGGATATTATCGTAATCAACTATTTGATTAAAAAGGGGCGTCACTCTTTTCATTTTTTAACTTTTGTAGCTCATCATAAATATTTTGAGCATATTCTTTTATTAAAATATTTCCATTCACTTTGTCGCTTCGCGACAAAGTGAATGGTTAAATGGTTAAATAGTTAAAAGCCCGCAACACCACGAACATCGCCATAGTCGTACTTGTAGTCGTGGAACTGCATACCTCCGTCGAAAAAGACGACACATGCGTAATAATTCCAGGAAGCGTACTGGGAACTGGAAAAACACCAATAAAAATCGCTGGATGGTAATGCTGTCGCCGTGATACTATGAGCTGTTAAAGTCGCAATTGCAGTGTTAACGATGTTTGCAGTTTTTTCTCCACCGTAGATTACTGTACATACATTGCTGTAGGCAATACTCTGACCGTCTGCACTTTTTGCTTCGAGCATGTAATAGGTTGTACCGGTTGTGACTGTAATTTTTAAAGAACTGGGTCTTTGACTTAATGCAACTTTCTGCCAGTTGCCTGTTGTACCTGTGTACCACTGGTATTTTGATGTGTTGCTTTTTCACTCACTCCATTACTTGCGTTTTCAGAGTTGTCATAAGTCTTTACAGTAAATGTATATTCAGTTCCGTTTGTAAGACCTGTAATTGTTACTTCATTGTTTGGACTGTCAGTTTTTAATACAGTGACACTCTTGTCTGTGTCGTAAGTAATTACAACTTTTACAAAGTCTGCATCCGTCGGGTTTGTCCAGGTAAGTTTTACTGTTCCACTTGCAGGACATGTTGCTGTAAGGTTTGTTACATTTGGAATTTCTTTCCACACAGCTTTAATCGTGACATCGCCTGCTACAGTGTAATCTGCTCCTGCGGCATAATCTGTAGTGCCGTCGTTCCAGCCGATCCATTTTGCTTTGAGAGTTACGTCAGATGTAATTATGTATTCTGTGCCTGCTGCAAAATTATTTTCTCCGTCTGTCCAGCCGTCAAAAGTGTAGCCAGTTTCGGAGAGTTCTTGAAGTGTGATTTTTTCGCCTTTGTGTTTGCCTGTGAATGCGTCTGGTGCAATACCATGGCCGTTTGCGTTGAAGGTGATTGTATATTTTTTAACTGTGTAAGATGCGACTGCAACTTCGCTTGATGTCATTCCGAACTTTGTTGCAAATGCTTTGATTGTGGTGTCGGATGTGATTTCGATTGATGATGTGTAAGAGGAACTTTCTGCGCTCGGGTCTGTTCCATCTGTTGTATAATAAATTGAAGCGCCTTCGATTGCACATCTGATTGCAACAGTGTCGCCGTAGTCAACTTCGCCTGGCTGTAAACTGAATGCTGGCTCTAAAACTTTTTCTGGCTGTGAAATCACAGGTGGTGTTCCTGCATTGTCGCCTGCGTAATTACATCCTGCGAAAATGCAGACTGCAAATACGCTAATCGCCATCACGCACAGCGTGCGTGAAATTCCATTCAAAAACTTTTTCATTTCTTCCTCCAAAAACAAAAAGCACTTTCACACGCGAAGAACATCCGCGCACAAAAGTGCTCATTCATACAGATTTAATTTGCGAGAAAATTTTGCGCCACTACGACAGAGTTGAGTTGATGTCCAGTTTTGTGGTTTGTCGTAGCATTTTTTTCTCTTACATTTTATTTCTATTTTTAATATAAGGAAGGATGTTCGATATGTCAAATGTAACTTTTGTATAGTCTATACTTAATATTTGACAAGTTAATTAAAACAGGATATACTTTTTTAGAGATGGCCAATGTTGGCGGTTTTACTTCTCCCGGACAAACTCTACGGCAAACGCCGAATTTTGTTTTGAGGAGATGATGCTATGATTGAACTTATCACGGCAATAATGAATTTCATTACTGCTGTTCTTAACACAATTAAAGCACTGCTCTCTTACATTAAACGTAAGAATAAAGAGTAAAAAAATAACACCGCCATCAGGATTCAAACGAATGGCGGTGTTTTAAACCAACAAACGGGAGAATGACCAAAGCATTGGTCATCTCTTTTTTTATACTATACCACTGAATACCCGTGCTGTCAATTTGTTGTTCGAACAACACGGAGCCCTTGGAAGCTTAAAACGTAGTACGGGTAGTCGCTGCAACGACAAGACACCGAGCCGGAGTCCTTACGGCAAGATACTGCGCAACGATATGCGCTGCTGCCATAACAGCCGCCTCTTGCACAGAATTCCCACTCTGCTTCCGTTGGTAAGCGGTAGCCTTTTTTTGTCCATTTGTGGGTTTCTGTGTTGTAAGCAAGATAAACTGTTGCTTTACTGTTTGCATTTGCTGCTGAATATGGTGTTGTGCAATCCGCGTCACTTTTCAGTAAGTGCACTCGGCAAAGCTACAGTTTCGCATTTATGCTTTCCAGTAATCGAATCAGGCGCTGTGCCATGTCCGTTTGCATCGAAGGTGACTGTGTATGTTTCTGGTTCTGTAGGTGGATTATTATTTGTGTCTCCACTTCCGGCATAACTGCATCCTGCAAACACGTAGATAAACATCACACACAATGCGCGTGAAATTCCATTTAAAAACTTTTTCATAAAACACCTCTCCTTATTAAAAACGAAAAACAAATGAAGTCACTTATATAAATATTTTAATATTTTTTTAACTGCCTGAAAAACCAACACCACCATTCATAATTCTCAACTCCCAACTCTTAATTCACATCATCTGTTATACGACGATTCGATATTCGCCTGCGCCCTGTATTTTGCAATTGTGCGTCTAGCTACTTTGATGCCGCGTTCGGCGAGCATGTCGGAGAGTTTCTGGTCTGAAAGTTTTTTGGCTCCTGCAGGCTGTGCTTCTAATATTTTTTTCATTTCGAAAAGAATTTTATCTTTTGATACAACGTCTGGAGTTTCGTTTGAAGATAAAGATGCTTGAGAAATTCCTCTTGTGATTGTTACTCCGTTTTCGATGTCGAGGCTTGTGGCATCGAGAGGGAGTTTTTGTTTTTCCTGAACTACACCTGTCGTAAAAAAATATTTCAACGGAAAGATTCCCCATTCGCACTGAAGATACTTGTTGTTTGCCATTCTTGAAACTGTACTTTCTGTTACTTCGAGAATCGGAGCAAGTTCGCGCTGTGTAAGTGGAACCAAATGTCCCGGTCCCTTTTCAAAAAATTCTATCTGACGTTCAACTATTGCGCAGGCTGCGGTCATGATTGACTGTTCGCGGTATTTTATTATGTCGATGAACTGTTTTGCATTTGTGACTGACTCTGAAAGTTTTTTCTTCTGTTCTTCCGGGAGCGATTTTTCTTTTGCAAGATCGATGTATTCTTTTGAAACAACGACATCAGGAATCAAACCCTGCGCAGTTCTGATTACAAAAGAGTGCGCTTCTTCGCCAGTTCCATTTATAAATGCATCATCCATTTTCTCAGGATTTGTTACAAGTGGAATTTTTTCAACATACACCTCTGGAACTATAAATGTATTTTCGTTCTGAGAATAATCGCGCGCAGGTTTCGGGTCGAGCGTTTTGATGAAAGCGATTGCGTCTTCGATGTCGGCTTCTGAAAATTTTTCAGCTTGTGAAAAGTCTTTTGTATTAAAAGCTTTTTTGTTTTCTGTTACAACATATTCTTTTATTTTTGAAAGAACTTTCTGAGGTTGCGGCGGATAGAGAAAGTTCAAATCTGTTTCAAGAATAAAAAGTGCAGCAGGTGGAACAAGTTCGCGTGCTTTTGCCTGAATTAAAAGGCTTTCTTCAATGTTGGTGCAGCAGCATCCGACAGGATCAAGATTCTGAATCGTTTTAAGACAAAGCTCAAGATCTTCTGCTGTATTTTCATCAAGGTTAAGAAATGAAACTGGCGCTAGAATATGAAAGCCGTCTTTATTTAAATTGTGAATTAATTTAATTCCAAGTTTTTTCTGTGACTCTGTAAGTTTTGAAGCGTTAAACTGAAATTCAAGATGATCAGAAAGAGACTCTCGGTCATCAGCTTGTGCTTCAAGTACGTTCTGAAAAGCCTGCGATTTGTCATCTTCAAACTTTCCGGCTTTAGAAATATGAGTGTAATCACTCAAAGTTCCAGATGCTTTTGAAACGTTTTCGATTCCATCCTCAATGCTGTCACCTGTAATTTCAAGGGCAGGATTTTTTTCAACTTCTTTATAAATTTCAGAACGGAAATCTGCGCTGTTAAGCGAAAGAAGATTTAATGACTGAATCTGAATCTGGCTTAATTTGAGAGACTGCTTTTGTGTGACACGCTGTACTTGAGAGAATGAGAGAGCCATACATATACTATAGCACATTTTTGGCGATGTCGGTATACTTAATTATATGAAAAATTTTTCTAAGTTTGGACTTAAAGTTCCTCAGATTTTATTACCAAAAAATATTGATACGGCAACTTGGTCAGTTGTAGCATGCGACCAGTACACACAGGACAGAGAATATTGGGCAGACGTTGAAAAGACTGCCGCCGGAAAAAATTCCACTTTAAACATCATCTTACCTGAAGTATACCTCAACGACGCCGATAAACCAGCACGCATCGAAAAAATCAAATCAACAATGCGCGACTACATCAAAGGCGGAGTTTTCGCAGACGAAGAATCAGAGTTCATTTATATAGAAAGAACAACAGCATACGGACGCGTTCGCCACGGACTCATGGCATGCATCGACCTCGACACATACGAATGGAAACCATTTTCAAAAGCATTAATCCGCGCAACAGAAGCAACAATTCTCGAACGCATTCCACCAAGAATGGAAATCCGCCGCGGTGCCCCAATCGAAAGCCCGCACATCATGCTCCTCGTAAACGACCCTGACCGCGCCCTCGTTGAAGCAACAGGAGAAGCCGTAAAGGCTGACGGAATCAAACCATGCTACGACGGCGCACTCATGCAGAAAAGCGGAAGCATCACAGGATGGCCTGTAAAAACAGACGACCTTATCGACAAAGTTGAAGCTGCATGTGAAAAAATTGCAAAAGCAAATACAGACAAAGACGGCGACGTTTTCATGTTCGCAGTCGGTGACGGAAACCATTCGCTTGCAACAGCAAAAGCAATCTGGGATGAAGTAAAATTAAACAACGGCGGAAAAAAACTCGATGACGGAACAGTAACAGTTCCAGCAGGATTTGAAAACCACAACGCACGTTTTGCATTGATCGAAATCGTAAACATCTTTGACACAGGTTTGACATTCGAACCAATTCACCGCGTTCTCTTTGACATCGATACAAACGCATTGATTTCAAAACTCCAGAGTTCTCTCGGTGGAACTGTAAAAGAAGTTTCTTCAAAAAATGAACTTGCAGACACAGTTAAAAAATCTAGCGCAAGTTTCGGATTTGTCTTTGTCGAAAACGCCAAACAGAAATACGTTCTTCTTAAAACTCCGGTTAAAGAACTTGCAGTTTCAAGACTTCAGCCAGTAATCGATGATTTCTTGAAAGAAACAAATGCAGCAAAAGAACAGATTGATTACATTCACGGAACAGAAGAAGTTTTCAGACTCGGTGCAAAAGAAAACGCCGTATCAATTCTTCTTCCGCCAGTTGCAAAAGACAGCTTCTTTGCAACAATCAATTCACGCGGTCCGCTCCCAAGAAAATCTTTTTCAATGGGCGAAGCTGATGAAAAGAGATTCTATCTCGAGTGCAGAAAATTGTTTGACTAAGGATTAAAAATTATTCTATTCAAATGCCGGGCGGTTTGAGTGATGAAAATCATTTGAACCGCCCGGGATTTTTTTATCTGATAAGGCCAATCAGAATACCGGCAATAATTACTGCGGCACAGAAAAGTTTATAACCGATGTTCTTTTCTTTAAAGAAAATCTTTCCGCCAATTATCGCAACGATTACTCCTGACTGTTTTATGAGCGTCATCATCGTAATGCGGCTCTCAGGGTTTTTATTCGCTTCAAACAAAGCCATATCTCCAAGCACAAACATCAAAGCCATCACCCACACCCATACATTTTTTAAAACAGATAAACTTATTTTTGTTCTTGTAATCAGAATGTACAAAAGATAATAGCCCGCAAGAAAAACCATGTACCAGAATTGAAGCTGCGGTCTTGTAATTTCGCGCATGAGGACTTTGTCCATGAAACCGGAAACTGCATTGAGCACGCAGGAGATTAAAGCGAGCACAATGAAAAACGAGATTCTGTCGTTGTTTTTAATTTCCGGCGAGGGCTGTGAAATTGATGTTTGTTGTGGAATTGATGTCAGCGCGCTATTTGAAATCGTGCTGTTTAAGATTTCGTTTTGGCAATCCGAGTTTTTCTTTTTCAAAAACTTTGGCTTAAACTTTAACAACAACAATCCCGAACAGACAATACAGAGACCCGCAATCTGATAACCGTTTAACACTTCGTGTAAAAAAACAACTCCCATAAAAGTCGAAAACAAAACGCGGCTCAAATCTAAAACGCCGTAAAGACTTACAGGGAGCATCTTCAATGAATAAAAACCGCAGATCCATGCAACGAAAATCGCAAAAGATTTTAACGCAATCAAAAGATAATATTTAGCTTCAAGACCGCCTGCATTTGGCGCCTGTGGAATAACCATTGAAAATGAGATGAAAGTATAGATTACCAATACTTCCATCACACTGTTGATACTCATCGCTTTCTTCTTTGTTAACTCACGAGCACCTTTGAAAATTCCATAAATTAAAACTAAAATTACCCAAGACATAACGTATTACAAATAATCTTTCACAACCTTTAAGATTTCATTTCCAAAGTTTTCAACCTTGGCTTCGCCTATTCCGTAGCAGTCAAGAAGTTCTTCACGGCTTGACGGTTTTTTAACTGCAATATCATACATTGTTCTGTCGCCAAAAACAATATACGGCGGAACATCAAGATCACGAGCCTTTTTCTTTCGCCAGTCTTTAAGCGCATCTGCAATGAGAAGGCCTTTTTCATCTGTGACTTCAGGTTTTTCTGCAGCCTTGTGAAGAACTGCCTTTTTCTTTGATGCAGGTTTTGGAAATCCAATTACGCCTGCACCACTTGAATAACCGCCGTCACTCGATGTGCACGAGCCGTTCGAACTGCCCGTACCTTTTGAAATACTTTTTTCTGAAATGACAAACGGCAAAAATATTTTTTCTCGCGTGGCCAAAAGTTCTTTTCCGAGACTTGTAATTTCGAGAATGTTGTACTCGCCTGTTTTTCTCACGATATCTTTATCAACTAAAACTTCGCAGAGTTCAAACCAGTCTTCTTTCGACAGTTCGTTTCCGATTCCCCATGTCGAAATCATGTTGTGACCGTATTCCATTATCCGCTTGTTGCGGCTTCCAAGGAGCACATCGATTACATACGACGCACCAAACCGGCCGCCTGTCCTTATGATGCACGACAAAAATTTCTGAACCGGAACAGTCATCTCTTTTAACGGAAGTTCACCACGGCTGCAGATGTCACAGCAGCATTCTTTTTCTTCTTCTGTTGCGTTGTAGTCTTCACCAAAATATCTGAGGAGTGCTTTTCTTCGGCATGTGCGGCTCTGCGCAAAGTCGAGCATTCCCTGCAAAAGCCATTCGCAGAGTGCCGGATCAGCAGAAGTTTCAAAAAAGTATCTCACTTTATGAACGTCACCAAGACTGAAAAGTAAAAGTGCCGTCGAAGGTAATCCGTCTCGTCCTGCCCTTCCGATTTCCTGATAATATTCTTCTATTGATTTTGGCAAATCATAATTGATTACAAATCGGACATTAGGTTTATCGATTCCCATTCCGAATGCGATTGTCGCAACGATAATCTGACATTCGTCCTTGATGAAAAGTTCCTGATTTTTTGCGCGGACTTCATCTGTCAGTCCTGCGTGGTAACTTAAAACTGAGTATCCCATGTTGTCGAGGACATCTGTGAGTTCGTCGACCTGTTTTCTGGAATTGCAGTAGATGATTCCGCTTTCGCCTGAGTGCTGCTTGATACAGGAGATTACCTGGTCGAGTGCATTTTTTTTAGGCTGAACTTCGAGAAAGATGTTCTTTCTGTTAAAGCTTGAAATGAAAACATGAGCTTCTTTTAATTTTAGATTTTTGACTATATCTTCTCTAACCTGTTTTGTCGCAGTCGCAGTGAGCGCAATCATTACTGCATCTTTAAAAATATTTCTTATCGAAGCAATATCAAGATAATCCGGTCTAAAGTCGTGTCCCCACTGACTTACACAATGCGCTTCATCAACTGCAATCAGGCTGATATTTAAAGTGGAATCTGAAAGAATGTCTCGTACTCTCTGGGTCGCAAGCCCTTCAGGACTGACATAAATTATTTTTACAGTTCCAGCCTTAATCTCATCGACCGTCGAAAAATACTCTTCTTTCGAAAGCGAACTGTTCAGAAAAACGGAATGAACGCCGCTCGATTCAAGCGACGCAGTCTGATCCTGCATCAAAGAAATCAACGGACTCACGACGAGCGTAATTCCATCCATAATCAAAGCCGGAACCTGATAGCAGATTGACTTTCCGCCGCCAGTCGGCATTACAACGAGAGTATCTTTTCTATCCAAAACGCTCTGTACGATTTCACGCTGTCTGTCCCTGAAGCTGTCATATCCAAAAACAGTCTTCAAAACGAGCTCAGGCTTGCAACCTACAAAAGCCGAAGTATTAATTTTCACATAGTTATTATAACAAGGCTCAACCACTTGCAAAACCCCTTAAAATATTGTATATTTGACAAACCAAGCCGGAATGTTGGAATGGTAGACAAAGCAGACTCAAAATCTGCCGCGGGCAACCGTGTGTGAGTTCAAGTCTCACTTCCGGTATCAAAGCACCAAGCGTAAGCCTGGTGCTTTTTTTTGTCTGGTGGAATTTACATTCCCGAAGTCTTTCGAAATTCTACTGCTTCTTTGACTGCCGGCAGATTAATAAAATCAAGTCCGTTCATGTCACTCACTGTTCGCGAGATTTTGAGAATGCTCGAAACTGCACGTGGAGAAAAATCATATTTTTCGATTTCATTTTTCAGATACCTGTCAGCATCTTTTTCAAGGACGCAGTATTTCAAAATCTCATCAGGTCTGAGTCCTGCATTTTTTACACCTTGTCTTTCAATCATTTTTTTTCTTCCGGCTGCAATCTTTTTTCTTAAATCAAGAGTGGATAATGATAAGTTGTCATGAGACTTTTCAGATTCACTGTCTGAAATGTTTTCAGCATCATCGCGAGATTCAACTTTTACCCTGATATCAACGCGATCAAGCAAAGGTCCTGAAAATTTACTCCAGTACATTTCAATGGAACGCGCACTGCAAAGACATATCTTTGACTTTGAACCAAAATTTCCGCACGGACATGGATTTGTCGCCATCAGAAGCTGAAAGTTTGCCGGATACGTTGTAGTGCGTCCAGCCCTGCTCAAAGTAATTGTCTTACTCTCAAGCGGAACTCTCATCATCTGCAAAACTGACGAACGAAATTCACAGGCTTCATCCAAAAAGAGAACGCCATTGTGTGCAAGAGAAATTTCTCCCGGACGGCAGTTAACGCCACCTCCGCAGATTCCTTCGATCGAAGCAGTCTGATGAGGCATTCTAAAAGGAGGCTTTCTGATGAGAGCATCTTCCTTCTTCAATATCCCTGACAAAGAATGGATTCTGGTTACAGGATATGCTTCTTCTACAGTGAGAGCAGGCAGTAATTCTCCAAAGCGCTGCATGCACAAAGTCTTGCCGCATCCAGGGGGACCGAAAGCAAGCACATTATGACCTCCGCATGCCGCAATCTGAAGGGCACGAGTAAGTGACATCTGATTCTTCACGAGAGAAAAATCAAACTGTTCATCAGCTTTTGCAAAAAGTACACCGTCGATCAATTCGAAACCCTCAGGAATATCGATTCCCTCTTTCAAATTTTTTCTCGAAGTGAACACACTGGCATTATGAATGGCCGAAAACGCTTCTTCCAGATTCTCTGCCGCAAAAACTTTGACACCATCAACTTCACGAGCCTCGTCTGCGTTGGCCTTTGGAACAATGCAATACAAAATTCCGCTTTGAACCGCAGTCGACACTGCCGCATGAACTCCACGAACACTTCTGACTTTACCAGAAAGTTCAAGTTCACCCATCACCAAAATGTTTTCAGAAATAATCTTTTCATCAGAACTGTTCGCATCAGAAATGAAATCACTTTCTTTCGAAGCTTTCACTCCATTGCGATGATTCTCAGCCGCACTTAATACACCGAGCGCCACAGCCAGATCAAATCCTGCACCTTCCTTACGAAGATCTGCCGGCGACAAACTGATCAACACCCTCTCAAGCGGAAACTCAAATCCCGAATTCCTGATAGCCGACCGCATACGCTCGCGACTTTCTTTAACAGCCCCATCCGCTAACCCAACGATGTCCACTGCCGGAATCCCACGCCTCAAGTCAACCTCGACTGTAACAAGCGAGCCTTCATACCCAAACGGCGAAAAAGAAAATATCTGCATAACAACCTCTCATTATTTTCTACATAAGTAATACGAGAGTTAGCAAACTTTTCACACAATTCCGAATTTTTTTTTAATTTTTTTTGTGAGATTTTACAGAAGTGACAAAAATCTTTCGCACATTTTTTCTTCGATTTTGAAACCGCCGCAGGTGTGGCCGATTTTTCGGTCGGCACGGACTGCTTCGCCGTGATAATCGCTTCCGGCTGTTACGAGAAAGCCGAGGTCATTCGCAAGTTCCACTAAACGCTTACACTCACCGACACGAGCGCCCGGATGATAAGCTTCGAGTCCCATAATTCCACGAGCCTTCAAATCTTCGAGGACGGGACGAATTTTACCAAAGCTGACATAAATTGAAAGAGGATGCGCCATGACAGGAATCGCACCTGACGCTTTAATCGCTCTAATCGCATCATCAAGATCTGCACCCTGACGATCGACATACCACGGAGCATTTTTGGCAAGATATTTGTCAAAAGCCTGCTGGCGTGTCTTTACGATTTTCTTTTCGACCATGTAGGCGGCAAAATGAGGGCGGCCGAGACACTTTGTTCCGCTCATTTTGAGGATTTCTTCTATACTGACATCATAGCCTGCAGCCTGCATCCTGGCGATAATCTCGCGGTTGCGGCCATCACGGCCTTCCTGAAGGTTTTTGAGGATTTCGGCAAGATCAGGGCTGATAGTCTTAAGACCGAGCCCAAGAAGGTGAAATTCCCCTGTAGGCCACTCAATATTGAGCTCAACCCCCGGAACAAACGAAATTCCTTCGATTTTGGACTGTTTTTCGGCTTCGGCAAGCCCGTCGACTGTGTCGTGGTCTGTCAAAGCGAGAATCTTTACATTATGGGATGCCGCGTGCTTTACGAGGTCTGCGGGCGTGAAAATTCCATCAGAAGCATTAGAATGTGTATGCAAATCAATCATATAAAAAACTATAACATAAAATTGAGTTTTTTTACATATTATGTTATTATTAAGGATAGTATAGTGGAATTTCTTAGACCGCCACTGATATTAAAAAAACGAGGAAAGTTATCATGCCAAAGGCTGTGCAATACAAAAAAGGTTCTATCATCTATTTCGCAGGAGACCGTGACGAACGCATCTATATTTTGCAGAAAGGTCTCGTCATTCTCACAAGCACTGATGTTGAAACAGGAGCTTCAGTTACTGAACAAGTTAAGAACGGCGAATTCTTTGGCGTTAAATCAGCACTCGGTCACTTTCCTCGCGAAGAAACAGCAACAGTCTTACAGGATACAATTGCAGTAACAATGACTCTTAAGGAATTCGAAATGATTTTCTCAAGCAATAAAGATGTCATTTTGAAAATGTTACGCGTATTCTCTGGTCAGCTTCGTCAGATGCACAAAAAAACAGAAAGCATTTTGAAACAGAAAGTAAATGCAGATCAGGCAGATGGAATGTTCTCAGTTGCAAAATCATTTTACAGAGATGAACAGTACAGAGCATGTTGCGATGTCTGCATTAAATATCTTACAAACTATCCGACAGCTCCAGATAAAGACAACGTTGCAAAAATTTATGCGGATGCAAAACTCAGAGCAGATAAATTGAAAACAAGAAGACAGCAGTCTTACGATGCACCAGTTTCAAACGAAGGCGCATTGAAACAGTTCTCTCTTCCGGCATTTGAACGCTTTGCAAAAAAATATGAACCGGAACAGGTTATCATTTCTGAATTTGAACCTGGAAACAGTTTCTATTTGATTCAGTCTGGTCAGGTTCAGCTTGTTAAATGTGTAAATGGAACTAAAAAGAATCTCGACATTTTGAAACCGGGAGAATTCTTCGGTGAAATGGCAATTCTTGATAACTCTCCACGCTCTGCAACTTGTATGGCAATCGGACCTGTTGAATGTCTCGAGTTTAACAAAGAAAACTTTGCACTCCTCATCACAGGAAACCCACAGCTTGCATTAATTCTTTTGAAACTTTTCTGCAAACGTATTTACGACCAGAAACGCCGCTTAAGAATTTTAACAATCAAAGATTTACCAGCCCGCATTGCCGACGTATTCATGATGTACGACGAAATGAATCCAGTAGGAAATCCTGCAGAACACTCTCGCAAATTTAACATCACTGTTTCAGACATTTCTCACTGGGCTGGCCTCACACCAGAAGTAACTCGTGACGAAATCAACAAGTATGTTGAAAAGAGAAAAGTAGAAGTTTACGACAACTACATGGTAGTGACAAACATCGCCGACATGAAGCGCATCGTAGACACCAAAATCTCCGCAAGCTGATTTTAACTTTTTTTCAAAACCGTATATTATTTTCTCCAAAAGAAAATATTTATAAATCTTTTTTTGCTGATTTAGCTTACCTGGTAGAGCAGCTCCCTCGTAACGAGCAGGTACTCAGTTCAAGTCTGGGAATCGGCTTTTTTTTTGCCTGTAAGCGCAGGCGCCCGCAGGGAGCGGACACGATGTTCGCGACTGGAGGGCGAGGTTCAAGTCTGGGAATCGGCTTTATTTTTTTTAAAGATTCGCTTTTTATTCCCATTCCTCAAAATTGGAATTTACATTTATCTTCTGACTGCTCGTTCTTTTTATCTTGCCGGGAGTTTTTTTATTTGTCGACTTTTTATCTTTGAAATTATTCTGAGAAACATCTCCGTTTGAAAAAACTGACATTGATTTTTCGCTTGCAAGCCTTCTCTTTCGAGCCTCTGCTGTAAGTGGAACTGACTCAGATGTTTTTTCGATTAAGATATCGTTTGCAGAATTTACGTGAAGGGAAAAATGTAAGTCGGATGTCTGTTCAAGCGAGCTGATAGCAGCTTCGAGGTCTGCAAGTGCGATTCCGGCTTTTTTCTTTCCGGAAAGATTTATGTTTTCGCGGATTTTCTTTGCGAGGATGAATTCTGTGTAGGATGTTTTTTCAGAGAGCTGAAGGATGGCTTTCTGGATTTCGAGCTGGATGAGGGTTGGGTGTATGAGTGGATTATAGCATGAGATGTGGGGATGGGGGAAGGG
>JAGHSB010000077.1 GCA_018066075.1 Candidatus Treponema scatequi | reverse complement strand
CTATAATATATTACATGAAAATAACTTATCTTGCAAAACTCGGGGAGCTCACACTTAAAGGCAGTAACAAAAACGCGTTTGAATCGAAACTTGTGCGCAATACACGCGATTTTTTGAAGCATATTCCTGTTGACGTTATTTTGCGTGCGGGTCGTATGTATATTGAAGTTGACGAAGAAAACTGTGATAAAGTGGAATTTTGTTTAAACCGTCTCATTGGTATTACCGGCTGGGCAAAGACAACAATCTGTGACAAGACAATTGAATCGATTACAGAAACAGTTACCCGACTCGGAAAAATTGCAAAAGAAAACGGTGCAAAAACTTTTAAACTTGATGCAAGAAGAAGCGATAAATCATTCCCGCTTGATTCATATGGAATTATGAAGGAAGCTGCAGCAGGACTTTACGATGACAAGACTATGACAGTTGATGTTCATAATCCTGATGTGACAATTTATATCGAAGTTCGTGAAAAGTGTTTCGTTTACACAGATTCGAATATCGGTTGTCGCGGACTTCCTGTCGGAACAAGCGGAAAAGGACTTTTGCTTTTATCCGGCGGACTTGATTCACCAGTTGCAGGTTACAGAATGCTTCGCCGCGGAATGAAAGTTGAATGCATTTATTTTCACTCTTATCCATACACTTCAGAAGAAGCTCAGAAAAAAGTTGAAGACCTTGCAAAAGTTTTATCAACATACGGACTTCAGACAACTCTCAATATCGTTTCGTTTACAGACGTTCAGATGCTCATAAAAGAAAAAGCTCCTGAAGCATGGTCTACTCTTGCACTCAGAATGTGCATGATGAAAGCTGCTTCAATGCTTGCAAAACATATCAGTGCAGACTGCCTCATCACAGGAGAAAGTCTTGGTCAGGTTGCAAGTCAGACACTCGAAAACATGAGGGTAACAGAATCGATGGCAGAGCTTCCTCTTTTGAGACCGCTTGTCGGACTTGATAAAGAAGAAATCGTAGAAACAGCAAACTTTATTAGAACATATGAAACTTCAATTCTTCCATACGAAGACTGCTGCGTACTCTTCTCGCCTAAGCATCCTGTTTTAAAAGCTGATCTGGAAGAAGCAATGGAAATTTACAAAAAGATTAATCCTGATGAATTGATTGTAAAATCATTTAATGAACGTCAGGTAAAACACTTCTACGCGTTTGAAAGTCTTTAAACAGAATATCATCACATTTATTACCCACGGTAAAAAAAAAGACTCTGCACAAGGCAGAGCCGTTTGAATTACCCGCGGGTTTTATTTTGCTAAAAGTATCTTTGCCGTTTTATCTGTGTCTGTATCAAGCTTGAGGGCGGCAAAATTCTTTTCCATTTTTTCGTCAAACTTTTCATCGTTTAAAAGTTCTTCAACTTTGTCGTAAATCTTTGACGGCTTCTGAATGAAATATCCGACTTTATTATCAACTGCAAACTGCATGTTTCCTTTTTCCTGATTGTGAATATAACGGCAGATGATTACAGGCTTTTTGCATGCAAGAACTTCGAGTAAAGTTGCAGGACCTGCTTTCATTACTACACAGTCAGAAAGTTTTACAAGTTCGTCGAGATAATCGATGAAGCCGTAAACATGAAGGTCGAGCCATGGATTTAATTTTTTAAGTGATTCCAAGAAAGTCTGTTTTGCTTTATCGTGGCCGCATATAACGGCAATCGCAAAGTTTGCTTTTCTCAAAATACATTTATTAATAATTTCGATTGCGCCAGGAATTCCATCTCCACCACCAACCATAAGAAGTGTCTTTTTCTTCTGGTCGTATCCGTGTTTTTTCTTGAGAGCTGCAACATCATCTTTTGTAAACGGAGCCTGATATTTTGGATTTAATGCAAATGGAACAATAGTAATATTTTCTGCAGGAACTTTCTGTTTAATACCAATCTGTTTTGCCTGTTCTGAGTAAACAAGATACTGAAGGCTTCTGTCATAGAACCAGCAGTGAGGAACAGTAAACGGATCAGTTACCATTACAGAAAGCGGAATCTTTTTATCTTCGTCAAGGTCTTTCAAAGCTTTTGCAAGATACGGGCTTAATGCAAAGTGGAATGAAACGATGTCTGTTGGTTTTTCACGTCTGATTACTTTTCTGAGATATCTTGTTGTGTGAAGTTTCAAAAGACGGAGCATTCCAGTCTGAAAAAATCTGTGCTGTGCAATATCGTAAGTAAGAGGATACATTCCGTGAAAGAAATTTGTTGAAACATAATATCCTTTTTCAAAAATAAGCTGTCCCCAGAAATTCTTTTTATCGAATCCGTTTATCATTACGATTTCTGCATCAGGATTATTTTTTAAAATGCATTCTTTCATAACTCGTGCCGTAGAAATATGTCCTGCACCAGTTGTCAAATAAAAGAATAAGAACTTACGTTTCTGAGCCATGTTTTCCTCAATAGTATTATTTTTAATAGCAATATTTAACAGATATGCTGAAATAATTATTAACTACATCTCGTAAATTTGCAACCCAATTATCTTTTGCAGTTTTTACATCTTCTGCAGTTATATTTTCTAGATTTTGATCCAATGTAATTGAAGGATTGTATTCTGGACAATATCTATAAATATTACTATCTACACCTTTGTTGTGGATATATTCAAACATATAGCCAAACATAAAAGAAATCTGTCCCCATTTTTCACGAGGAAGATCATATTGTGCATTTATACCTAACTGGAATAAATGCATCTTATGCTCTTGATTCATAAAATTAAGTTGATTTCTTGATGGTCTTGATAATCCACCGGTTGTAAAAACAGAACCATCAGTTGAAAAATAATAGCCCTCTTCTTCATATTGATATTTTGCAATGGAATTTGCAATAAGATATTCTCTTGCTTCTTCTGTTGTATAACTTTCAGCAATATTAGCATGTCTTGCATAAGTGGAACTTACGTCAAGTCGAAGTCGTTTTACAGGAGTAAATGAAACTTTCAATGCAAGTCTGTCTGAATTTGGAGGAAGTCTTGTTCCGAGACTTGTTATATTATTTGTGAAACTGTCTTTGTTATAGTCTTCAAGAAATTGTACTTTATTCCACAATGGTTCATGTGCATCATCATAAAATCTTGAATCACAATGACTATATGTAAAAGGAGAAATGATTGTATAATCAAAAGCAATATTATCAATGAAATTAATATCAGGAGTATAATTAACTCCCGTCTGAAGTGTAAATTTAAATCTTGAATTGAAATTGCCTTTTGCAAATTGATCAAGGTCAATATCATCAATTACGCCAGAAAGCGAAACTCCGAGTCTTTTCATAGGTCTAAAATCAAACGTAATTCCACTTATTAAGTTATCTGTTGCATTGTACATACACTGAAGCATCATAAAAGGAACAGGAATAATATATGAAGGATCAAATCTATTGGTGATAATTGCACCTTCAAAATATGAGAATGAGAACCATTCAACTGGAGTAAATCTCAAAGATTGAAAAGCGAGATATTTATTTGGTTTTAAATTATCTTTATCAGATTCTGCATTTTTATTTGCACGAGAAACGACGCTTATGGAATGTGCATAAGACCATTTTTCATTTTCTGTAACAAATGAAAAATTTGGTGAATGAGACTGTGTTCCACTTAAAAGAACAGAATCACCAATAAAAGGTCCGTATGCAATTCTATTCATTCCAATCATACCATAAAGATTTTCTTTTCCAGCTGTTAAGTTTGCTGCCATATCAATATTTGCAATTGCATTTCCAAAACTAAACGGATCGTTATGTGTATAATGTTTTGTTTTGTTATAAAATAATGGAAGAATTTCTTTTTCATCAGTTCCTGCATTTTGAGCCATAACGCCAATTTTATAGCCAAAACCGACAATGTTAAAAAGTTCCATATCACCCCACAAACAAGGTTCTACAGCAAAAAGATTTTTAGATGTATCAGTTGATATTTTTGAATCATCAGAAATTTCTAAACTTGCATTCCATCCTTTTGAAAAATATTTTTCTTCATAATATTCAGCAAGAACTATGTCTTTTTCATCACCATTCTGTTTTACTTTTTCAAGGATTCCTTTTATGGTTTTAACAGAATATGGCCGTATTTGAGGAAGCCATCCAATAATACCTTTTGTTTCCCAGTTTTTTGCATCTTTATAAAAACTGTCATTAGGATCCAATGAAATCTGAGCAAAAAGACCAAAAGTAATTGAGAATAAAATTGTAAAAATAAAAAGTTTTTTGTTTTTCATAAAAATCACC
>JAGHSB010000026.1 GCA_018066075.1 Candidatus Treponema scatequi | reverse complement strand
ACATATAACTGTTAAACTCAACATACAAAAACCAAGATATTTTAATATAAATTTTTCTTTCAATAAATACCTTTTTCACTTTATTGTTAAAATTCCATTTTTACGTTATTCTATGCACATGGTTGGAATAGTTGATTATAATGCCGGCAACATTAAAAGTGTTGAACGCGCGCTTGAAAGTCTTAATGTTCAGTATGTGCTTTCTAAAAATCCGGGTGATTTTGTGGAATGTGACAGACTTATTTTTCCGGGAGTTGGAGACGCAAAGTATGCGATGGAGCAGCTGGAATTTACAGGACTCGGATCTTTTTTACGCGACTGGGCTCAGAGCAAAAAACCGCTTTTCGGTATATGCCTCGGTTCGCAGATTATCTTTGACTATTCAGAAGAAGGCGACACAAAATGCCTAGGCCTCGTAAAAGGAACTATCAGACATTTTGAAAACGTCTGGAACAAATCAGAACAGAAAACTCCAGAACTCAAAGTTCCTCACATGGGATGGAATAACGTTCGCTTTACAAATGGCGGCTCGGAATTATTCCACTCAGTAAAAGACAACAGCGATTTTTATTTTGTACATTCATATTTAATTCAGCCAGAAGATAAAAGCGTAATCAAAGGCGCATGCGATTATGGCATCGAAGTGCCTGCAACTATTCAGTGCGGAAACATCTATGCGTGCCAGTTCCATCCGGAGAAATCTGCAGGAGCTGGTCTTCAGATTTTGAAAAATTACTGCACGGCTCAGATTATGGCAAACGGAGAAATCAAATGTTAAAAAAGAGAATCATCGTCTGCCTCGACGTTAAAGACGGCCGCACAACTAAAGGTGTAAAATTTCAGAACAACATCGACATCGGTGACCCGGTTGAGATGGCAAAAACATATTACGAACAGGGCGTTGATGAACTTGTTTTCTACGACATCATGGCAAGCGCAAGAGGACGCGGCCCTATTCTCGATTTGATTTCACGCGTTGCATCCCAGGTTTTCATTCCGTTTTGTGTCGGCGGTGGAATTGGCACAATCGAAGACATCCGTTCGACAATTTTAGCAGGAGCTGAAAAAATCAGTCTCAATTCTCAGGCAGTTAAAAACCCAGGGTTAATCACAGAAGGCGCCCGCGTATTCGGAAACCAGTGCATCGTTCTCGGAATGGATGCCAAAAAAGATGAAACATGTCCTTCGGGATACCGCGTATATATCAACGGCGGAAGAGTTGCAACAGAACTCGATGCACTCGACTGGGCAAAAAAAGCTGTCTCACTTGGCGCGGGCGAAATCGTATTAAACTCGATTGACGCCGACGGAACAAAGCAGGGATACGAATTAACTCTCACAAAAATGATTGCAGACAATGTTCCAGTTCCTGTAATTGCATCAGGCGGCGGTGGAACTGTCGAGCACATGGCAGATGTTCTTACAAAAGCATCAGCTGACGCAGCGCTCATCGCAACAATGGTTCACTCAGGAGCCTACACAGTCGGTGGAATTAAAAAGGACCTCAACAAAATGGGTGTTCCTGTAAGAATGTAAAATCCGGCAGTAAAGATTTATGAATATTCTGCCGGTTATTACAGTGATTAATTCTTAAATGCTCTTTTCATCAAAATCGGAACGAGCATTGACGAAACGATTATCAAAAGGATGACTGCCGTAAAATATTTTGAATCGATAAGACCGACAGAAAGTCCTTTTGTTGCAACGATCAATGCAACTTCTCCGCGGACCATCATTCCAAGTCCTATCTGATATGACTCACGCCACGAATATCCCATAAGCTTTGAAATTCCACCGCAGCCAATTATCTTTGAAATGCATCCGATAATTACAAACGCAACAGCAAACCACAAAAGGCTCATATCAAGACCAGAAAGATCTGTCTTAAGTCCGATGCTTGCAAAAAAGATCGGAGAGAAAAACATATATGAATTGATGTCGACTTTTTCTTCCATGTAAGATGCATCACTCAAGCTGCACAAAACGATTCCGGCGATGTATGCACCAGTAATGTCTGCAATGTCAAAAAAATTTTCTGCGATGTATGCAAAAATAAGTGCAACGCCGAGAGCATAAATCGGAATTCTTCTTGAATGCGGATGTCGTTTGTCATACCATTTGAAAATCTTATATACGATGAATCCGCCGATGACAGCTGTTACAAAAAATAAAATTGTCTTTACGATAATTCCAAGATAACCGCCCTTTCCAGAACTAACACCGAGGACGATTGTTAAAACTATGATTCCGATTACATCATCAATGATTGCTGCACTGATGATTGTCTGTCCGATGTCAGTTTTCATTTTTCCAAACTCTTTCAAAACGGCAACCGAAATGCTGACTGATGTCGCTGTTATGATAGTTCCAATAAAAACACACTGATAAAAATGAAGCGTTCCCCAGCCGTCAAAACCCCAGAAACAGAAAGCCATCACAGCTCCCATCACAAGCGGAACGAAAACACCGCAGCATGCAACTGCAGTTGCCTTAGGTCCTGACTTGATGAGCGACTTTAAATTTGTACTGAGTCCTGCTGAGAACATGATTAAAATTACACCGATTTCGGACATGTAGGAAATGAACTGGTTTGCTTCATTATAAATAAAGTTCGGATCTGTTCCACCAAAATTGTGGAACCAAGGAATAAAGCGTAACAAAAGACCGGCAACAATCATTCCTGCAACCTGCGGGATTCCGATTTTCTTCACAAGAACACCAAAGTATTTTGAGGCAATCACAATGATGCCCACGTTTAGTAAAATCTGTAAAATGATTTCTGTATTGGTTAATGGATTCATAAAAAAATAACCCCTGAAAAATTAGGAGTTATTCTATTACTTTTGAAAAATCGGTGCAAGATGTGTGTTATTTTTAGGTGGAATTTTTAAGCAATTGCATCCATCTGCAATTTCCTACTCCCACTCAACATCAACGCTTCTAAACTCAATTCCCGGAATCCTGTTGTAAATCCTGCAGTCTTTTTTGTGAATCGTTATTCCGCGGGCTCTCGAAACATAGCCGACGATTTCATCCGGAAACTGCGGGTTGCAGCAGCGGGCAATCGTCATGACAAAGTTTGAAGTGTTTCCGACTTTGATTTTTCCTGAGTGCTCGACATAAGGCGCCGTGCGTTTTCGCTTTCCAGGTTTGTGGGCGTGCTGTTCTTTCTGTGAGTCATCTTCTTCTGTTTTTGGTGGAACTTGCTTAGCCGCATCTGTTTTATTTGCATTTAACCACGCGTTGATTTTTGACTTTGCCCTGTATGTCGTTACATACTGAAGCTGGTTTTCTGTCGGGTGATTCTGCGGGTTTGTAATGATTTCGATTATCTGAGTATTTTCAAGTGGAACTGACAACGGAATTATTTTTCCGTTTGCTTTTGCCCCGCTTATCGTTTCTCCGATTCTCGAATGAATTGCGTATGCAAAGTCGATTGCAGTTGCTCCTTCCGGAAGCTGAATGATGTCTCCGTTTGGAGTAAAGACGACGATTTTATCTTTTAGAAGTTCGTTTTTAAATTCTGCAAAGAGATTTTCGTCTGTGAGATGTTCTTCTTTTAATTCCTGAAGCTGGTTTACAATTGAAAGATTTTTTACATCAACAATGTCGTTTGTCATTCCCTTTTTGTAAAGCCAGTGACTTGCAACACCGTGTTCTGCAACATTGTGCATTTCGTTTGTTCTAATCTGAATCTCAAGCGGCTTTCCTTCTGCCATTACTGTCGTATGAAGTGACTGATATCCGTTTGCCTTTGGCATTGCTATGTAATCTTTAAATCTTCCTTCAAGTGGTTTCCAGAGCTGATGAACTATTCCTAAAAGCGTATAGCATTCTGCATTTGTGTTGCAGAGAATGCGCATTGCAAGAAGATCGTACAGTTCGCCTGCTTCTTTGTTTCGCTTTTTCATTTTCTGATAGATGGAATAAAAATGTTTTGCGCGAGCTGTTACCGTGATGTCGATATTTGCTTTTGTTGCTGCTTTATAAAGTGTCTGCTTTGTTTTTTCAAGGTAATCACTTCTTTCATCTTTTTTCTGTGAGACGATTGCTTTAATCTGCTGGTAGACATCAGGATAAAGATATTTCAAACTGAGGTCTTCAAGCTCATTCTTTCCCTGCTTGATACCGAGTCTGTCGGCAAGCGGTGCCCAGATATCGAGCATTTCCAGACTTGCTGCTTTCTGATATTCTTCGCTTTTTCCTTTGAGGTAGCGCATGTAATCAATTCTTTCTGCAAGCCTGATTAAAATGACTCTCATATCATCTGTCAGTGCAAAGAACATGTTTCTTACGGCATTAGCCTGACTCTGAGTCTTTGCATTAACATGAACATTTGAAATTTTAAATTCCATCTGAAGAAGCTTTAAGACTTCTTCTCCAAACTGATTTCTAATTTCGTCTTCTGTGACATTTTCAAAAGAGAGGATATTATGTAGAAGCGCCGTAATGATTGAATCGCGGTCAGGAGAATATTCTGCGACAATCAATGAGACACGGTATGGATGTAAATAATACGGTGTCCCGTCGTCGCGAGTTTTATCTTTTGTTTTTTCTAGAAGAAAATTCCATGCAGAAATAATTTTCTGTTTGTCGTTCTCATCAAAGTACTCAAACTTCTTGAAAAAGTCTTCGATGAGAACTTGTGGATTTTCTGTAAAAACTTCCTGCTGCATAATCC
>JAGHSB010000197.1 GCA_018066075.1 Candidatus Treponema scatequi | reverse complement strand
CACCATTCGTTTGGCATCTTCAAGAAGTTGTTTGCTTTGTTTTCTGAGTTCAAAACTATGCTGGATTTTTTCAGCAATTTTTACCTGAATGGATGATGGAAGAATAGGAATGGGTAATTCTAAAATATTTTCATCTTTAATTACTGGATAAGATGTTCCAACATTCCATTTTAACATCCAATCTTTATACAAAGATGTTCTGAGAAGAATTTGTAGGGTTTCCAATAGATAATCTGTTTTTTTCTGAAGAACTGTAAAAGCTCCACTTGCGATTAAGTCTTCTTGTTCAAAGTCAATTATTGATACTGCCCCTCTATAAGGTCTTACTTTTGAAATAAGTAAATCACCTTTGGAAACTAAAATTCTTGCATTTGCTGGTAATTCCTCTTTTTTTACCTTATTATAATTACAAGAACCATTACTTGTATCTATATCTCCGATTTCAATATAGTTGTATTCGGTTTTTGAAAATGACAATGTGTTTTTATTTTGATTAAACTTGTTTTGGACTAAATCCCAGCCACCTTTATATTTTTTGATTAATGATTCATATTCATCATACTTGTTTTGATAATATTCCGCATCAATACGAGCAGAATCATGAAAAACAGAACTAAAACTTCTAACAGAACTTTCAACTGTGTCTTTCTTACTAAAAAGCTCATCGTCAATTCCAAGTTCATTTTCCAAAAGTTTCTCTGCTTCTTTATATAAAGTTTTGCTCTCTTCAAGACAAGCGTGAGCTTTCTTTACCATATCAGCAATTGAAGATTGAAATGATTCTGGAAAAATAGGAATATAAATTTGATTCATATCCTCAAGCAAAAATCCCATCTGTACAGCACCGCGTGTGAACTTTTTGATTTGACTACGACCAAATTTTGAACTTAGATAAATTGCAAGATAATTTTCATCGATATTGTTTGGTCTCAAAATTGCAAGTTTACAACTACAAGTTGCTTTATTACTTGTCGTAACCAATGATACTTCTCCAATTGTTCCTACAATTGATAAAAGGACATCCCCTTTTTTTAGATGAGAACGTAACATTATAGATTTGTTATAGGTTCCTTCATCAATGCATATTGGATTTGCCTGTTCGATAAAAAATGAATGTACATCTTGCCCACGATAATAAGAAATTCCTTCATTACAGAATTGTTCACTAATAGACATATGATTTCCATCAGATACTAAAGCAACATCGCTTATTGTTTTTATCGATAGTTTATTTAAAACATTTAAAACATGCTGATTTTCTTTGGAGTAAAATTCCGCATCTAATCTATGAGATCTTTCCAAATCACTCAAAAAATATTCTCTTATTTCCAACTTCCCCAATAACTCTTCGTATTTTTCTTTATCAAAAGAATCATTGGGGCTTATTGAAAAAAACTTAAATTTTCCTTTTTGGCAAATTGCTCAAATGCTTCTGCAATTCCATCCTTTGAATATCTTCCCTTAAGTCTTATGTCTCGTAGTGACCACATATTATCCAGTTCCCTGTCGTGATTAAACAAATCGTGTTTTACAAAAATATGGCCATGAGTATCCTTTATGCGAACGTTATTTCGTTCTTTTACATCTTCAACAGGAATAAAGTATTTTTGTTTTTCTTTTGAAAAAGACTTATATTCTTCAATATCAATTTCATCACCAATCAATACATTACAATCTTTTCCATCGTTCAAGACTTCTTTATAACGCTTTCTTGTGTTTTTATCCAAAGATAAGAATTCATCAAGAGTAATTTTGTCTTTTAATTCTTTAAGTTCCTTCTTTTCTGAATCTTTCTTGTTTAATTTTTTCTTTTCAAAAGTAACAGGTTTCACAATCCATTTTTTGTGGTTATCCAGGTCACCAAAATCTTCAATAAAAAGATCCTTTACAAATTCAGTTGTTTTCCAGTCTGTAAATTGTGGTTCTGTGTTTGTTACTAATTGACCATCTTTTATACCGTAGCTGTATTTTGTCCATGAAACATAATTTTCTGTAACATAGATTTTTTCTTTCTGATTATTTACAGTCGGTTCTTGCATTGTTGCAAAGAAAATAGGATAGTCAATATTTCCGTTTTCATCTGGTTTTGGCTTTGGACAAATATTTGGGAATCCACAGTTTTCATCAGTCCATTTCTGCACAAAAAGAACGCTTGTTTTTGTTCCTGTATGCTGCAAGAAAGTATTTCCATGTAAGCCAACAACTCCAAGAATACGACATTTATCTGCAATAAAATCACGGAGGTATTTTTCACTGGAATTATTGAAATCTCCCTGAGGCAGTACAACACCCATTCTTCCGCCTGGCTTTAAGAAATTCAAATTGCGTTCAATAAAAAGAATATCTCTTCCGATATTGTTTTTAATTTTTCCGTTTTTGTCTTTTCCTAGTTCGTAGAGTCCAATTACTTTAGAATCACTTCTGTCTCCTGCGAATGGAGGATTTGCAAGTATCAAATCAAAATTGTAGTTTGTATACTGTCCTTTTTTTACAGCCAGTTCTTCAAGACGAGAAAATCCGCCGTAGTACTTTTCTTTCCAGCCATTTTTACCAAGATATTTTGAACCGTTCCAAACATTGTAATCCAATGTGTTCAATTCAAGAACATTAGTTTTTCCGTCACCTGCAATAATGTTGAGCATTTTTCCAACACGAACACAAGTTTCATCAAAATCAATGGCAAAGACATTATTATCAACATAATCGGTTTCTCGCTGACCACGTTTTGTATTTACAAAGTTGTGTTTTTCTGGATTGATTTTATTCCAAACATGAAAGATTGTGTGCATAGGAAAGCCACAACTGCCACTTGCTGTATCAATCATTTTGTCTTGTTCAGATGGGTTCATCATTTTTACACACATATCGATTACATAGCGAGGTGTAAAAAACTGACCTTTTTCTGCCTTTTGAGAACGAGTCATAAGATGTTCAAATGCATCATCAACAACATCAAGGTTTGAATTGAAGAGTTTTACATTTTCAAGATAACTGACAACATTTTTTACATCAGAAGCACCAAGTTCAAATTTTGTATTTTCCGGGAAAATGCCTTTCCATTTGCTCTGGGCTTTTTCAAAAAGTTTTTGAACTCTGTCGTAAACCTGACCTTCTGCACCAAGAGAACGAAATTCAAGTTGTCTAAATTTATCTAAAGTTTCCTTTACTTTTGGTTTATCAGATTGAGCTAACTCACGGACTGATTCATAATCCCCGTAATTTATATAGTGTGAAAGAATGTCATTATCTTCTGCAGACATATATTCATCATAAAGTTTTGCAAAAAGGAATTTGAAAACTTCTTCAAATACATCACCACCAAAGTTTGCGAAGATTTTGTCTTCAATTTCAAGAATTACATCTTTTAAGGAAGTTGTATTTTCTTCATCAACAAGTACAAGATCTTTAATGGTAAAACGATCATTAAGAATCTGATCTAATGTTTCGTTGAATTTTGGAAGACGATCTATTTTTTCAAATTTATAATTCTTATTCTGTAAACTCTGTCGATTATGATAAAACTCTTTTGTTTCACCACCGTCTACTTCTACAGCAATACTTGCACCAAGATTTTTTGTATAGTTTTCTAACTGATCTTTTACCTTTTCTTTACCGGGAGCTTTACATTCAACAACAATATAAGGGGCTGTTCTATGTTCATCCTCGTAAATCACAATATCTGCACGTTTATCATTCGAACGTCCCATTTGAACAATTTTTTCAAATTCAATACGTGCCTTAGGATAATTATATTCTTCTATAAGTTTGTGAGTGTAAAGTTGACGAACAACTTCTTCAGGCTTAAGTTCAATTTCTTTTTCACGAATAATACAGGTAGTTTTTGGAACTGTATCTCCGTTTTCATTTGTTCCTTGATATATGCGTTCTTCAACCCATTTTATTTCTGCTTCTGTAAATTGTGTAAATTTAGAAAAATCAAATTGTTCTTTTGTAAAAGCCTCTTGTAAAGTCATTTTTAACCTCGTCATTTATATCCTGTTATTTATTGCTATGATTTTTTGTATTAACTTAATCTTCTGTATCATTTATCAGCCATTCTGCCAAATCCAAAATCCTAACTCCTTCGTGCTGAGTTTCTGGATGCTTTGTTCTTGCAATTATCATTTTTGGATAAGCATCTTTTATATTTAAAAGAGGTGAAACTTCTCGTTCAAATGTTTCTTTTCTTGAAATATCATCACTTACCTGAATATAGATTTTTTTATCTTTTTTGATGGCTACAAAATCAATTTCTTTTTTATATAAAAAGCCTGTGTAAACTTCATAACCGCGTCGTAAAAGTTCAATACAGACAATATTTT
>JAGHSB010000192.1 GCA_018066075.1 Candidatus Treponema scatequi | reverse complement strand
CTGGTTCGCTTTTGGTACTCGTTCCCGCCACACTTATGTAGATGCAGTTCTTATTGCTGCAGAAATGCTTTCTCAGCAGAAGCGTGGTATGCTTGCAGTTTTTATGCGCCATACGTATAACGACCCGTAATTTTTGGAGGGTCGTCAACCTAATTTCAGTATCGGAGGTATTCATATGGCAAACTGCAAAAACAGAAACAAGTCTTTTAACGGCGCTTTGGGCACTTGTAGGAGGCCTTTTCTAAAATCACTGTTAGAAAGGGCTGAGAAGTTTGCCCTTCCTGCGCGGCAGTCGGGCTTGTTTCACAAAACAACACACTGATTCGTAAAGGAGACGCCAACCCATAAAGGGTGACTATTTTGCTATCTAAAATAATCCTAAAAATCGTTGTTTAGGTCAACATTCAACAACACCAAAAGGGTGTTTTTCAAGAAACATTGCAGGGGAGAGATCCCCTAAATCTTTCTTAAGCCGGAAGTTGTTGTAGTACAGAATAAAGTTCCTGACTCGTTCAAACACTTCTTGGGAAGGAATCTTACATTCCTTAAATGCTTTCTTTGTCCATTTTGCATAAAATCCTTCTGTCTTCAAAATTGAATTAAAAGATTCCATGGCTGCATTATCCCAGCATTCTCCAACATCAGAACAACTTTGCTTTACACCAAGAGAAGTAAGATAATCCCGATAGTCATAACTTGTGTAAGATGTTCCTTGATCTGAATGAATTATTGTATCAGTCAAATCTACAGTTTCAGCAAGAAGTCTTACTGTCTCAATACACAAATATGCATCAGGACTGGCACCAATTTTCCAGGCAACTATTTCCCGGTTATACAGATCTTCGATAATATTCAGATAATAGACACCATCACTTGTGTAAAGATATGTAATATCCGTTACAAAAATTGTCCTTGGAGTTGCACTGTAAAAATTGCGCTGCAGAACATTCTCCGGAACAGTTTCTCGTAAAAGCCTTCGTCTTTCATATACTTCAGGACTATATTTTTTACGTCTGACAACTGAATTCAGACCATTTTCACGCATTATACGGCCAATTTTCTTATGATTTACCTTATGCCCCATAGAAACAAGCTTTTTTGTCATCCGTCTGTATCCAACAGAATAATCCAGCTGTGTTTGTATTTGTCCAATAATCTGTATCAGCTCGGCATCAGGATTTACTTTTTCTCGTCCAATGATGTATTCGTAATAGCACTTTTTTGAGACTCCGGCGATTGTACAGAGTCGGGTGACATTGGAACATCGTCCGGTTCTGAGAAGATGGAAAATGCATTCGAATCTTTTTTTTTAGGAATCTCTTTAGGATTGTATCCCATCAATTCTGTGAGTGTTTCTAAATAAGCAACTTTGTCTCTGAGATATCGAATTTCTGCATCTTTCGTTTTAAACTCAGGTTCTTCGCTTTTCAATTCATTCCTCTCAATAAGTCCTGTATAATCGCTTTTAGAACTTTCTAATTCAATTATACCTTTTTGAGATGCTTGATTTAAAGCTTTCTCTGGTGATTCAACCCATTTTTTTAATGTAAACGGACTGATTCCATACTCATTAGCAATCTGAAAATATCCGCCTTTACCAGCCAGATAATCAGAAATTGCTGCCGCTTTTG
>JAGHSB010000184.1 GCA_018066075.1 Candidatus Treponema scatequi | reverse complement strand
GTATTAATGTAACTAAGGCAAAATATACATATGGAACAAATGGAAATGGATTTACAACGCCACAGGTAATTCATACAGGTTCTGCAGAGTATTGCAAAATTGCAGTAGATAAACAGGGCGGTGTTCATGTAGCTTATTGTGATAAAATAAATGGTGATGTTTATTATGCATATGCACAAAATTATAAATCAGCATTTACTACTTATCTTGTTGATAGTTACATGATGGGTGGAACTGAATTGTCCCTTGATGTTGCTCTTGATACAAATAACAAACCAATACCTTATATCAGTTATTATGGAAACTCTATCGCTCGTCCAAAAATTGCATATCTTGCAGATGCTTCAAAACTTGGAAATGGGGCAGAAAGTGATAAGTTTACTCAGAAATGGGAAGTAAGCGTGGTTCCAACCACAAGCATTGTAGTCGAAGATCACTTTAATGTTGGAGCTTGGAAGAACAGTTCTGGAAAGCTTGAAGCTCCAACTACTACATATGCAAATACAATTTACAAAAATCTAAAAACAGGAACCGGCAAGAGTGGATATGTTTATGACGGGTCTGGAACAAAAAAAGGATATCCAAGCAGATACTTTGATTATAAAAATAATGGAGTATTAGTAAATAGTGGTAACTGTGGCCAGGTATTTGGAAATGGTACATCAAATCCAGTAGTTGGTTATAGAAACAAAGTTGGTACAAAAGGATTCATTGAAACTGCACAGATGAAATAAAACCAGGTTTCGAAACAACTGAATAAGTTTCCGGCACCCGGACTATAAGTCCGGGTGTTTTTTTACATCAGCTTTTTGCCGTCACTGAAAGCCTGACCAACTTTTTCACCGATTACATGGTAACCGTGATTTGAAGGATCGTAACAGATTGGTTTAAGCTTTGAAAGACAGATGTTTCCGTTTTCATCAAGAACCTTTTCATCGGCAACAACATTCACAATCTTTCCGATGTAATGGAATTCTTCTTTTGAAGCGTCACCGTCAATTCTGAGAAATTCGCATTCAAGAGTAACCGGGAGTTCATTGATCACCGGAGCATTTACAAATTCACTTTTTCGTGTTGTGAAACCGGCTTTTTCCATCTTTTCCGGTTCTTTGTTTGCACTTACGATTCCTACATAATCGCAAGGAACAACAGTATCTGCTGTGGCAATTCCAACAGTAAAAGCCTTATTCAGTTCAATATTGTCTGTAGTGGCGTGTTTAGAAAGAGAAATACAGATCTGATCCATTTCAACAATTCCGCCCCAGGCAGCATTCATTGCATTTGCTTTTCCGTTCTTGTCATAAGTAGCAAGAATCAGAACCGGCATAGGAAACATAAAAGGTTTGGCACCAAAATTTTTCATTTTATTCTCCATAATTATTTGATTTGTCTGTATATTATGAACTTTTCAGTCAGAAATCCTTATTTTGATTCAATCATAGCCTTCAAGCGGTTCATTTCTTCGGCCATTTTAGCTATTTCATCATCTTTTTGTTGTAGCTCTCTTGATTTCTGTTGTAATTCAGTTTCTTTTTCTTGTAATTCTGTAGTCCTTTTATGTATAACTTCGTCCCTTTGTTGTAATTCACTCGTTTTTTGCTGTAATTCAACGAGTTTTTCTTGAAGAACAGTGGTATTTTGTTGTAATTCGCTCATTTTTTGTTGTAAAGCAGCGTCTCTTTGTTGTAATTCCTGCTCTTTTTCCTGAATGATCTTTTCGTCTTCGGCTTTCTGGGCAGCAGCTCCTTTTTCAATCCCCGCTTCAAGGCCGTTATTATACCAGACTTGTTCCCTTACAATCATGTCCTGTTCATATGTCATGAAATTTTCCCTCCACTCCCGTTTGTAACGGTTCTGGGTTACCAAAGAATTGATCTTTCCTGTAAGAACTGAATCCACTGTTCCGTTCTGAAAATATTTTAACACATTTTTTATTTCATGGTCATTAGCTTTTTCCCAGGCTTTGAAATTGAAAAAGATCGTATGGCTTCTGTCTCCAAGTGTAACTGAAGCTTCTTCAAGACAGATTCTGTCAAAAGAGTAAACCGGTAGCTCTTTTCCGAAAACGTCAAAAGGACAGATAAAAATTACAAAGCTTTCCTTAAGCATATCGTAGCGCTGGCCCTTATCCAGTGCATCCGCATCTAAAAGCGAATGATAGAACCTTGCACGAAGTGGAAGATCTTTTGTATCAGTCATCTGCATTTCAAGATCGAACTCCCGGTCCGAGTCTTTCACGTGAACATCAAGCCGGATTCCCCGTCCTAGAAAATCGTTACTGATTGAATCTTCCGCCTTTACATAACTCAAACGGTCAATTTTAATTTGAAGCATTGTTTCCAGAAATTCCTTACAGATTTCTTCATCCTGCATGACGCTGCAAAACATCAGATTATTTGTAATCGTGATTTTTTCCCAGTCAATCAAATTTTCATTCATACATTTACCTCTGTTATTTATATAGCCCGGAAAGATAAAAAGTGACAAAAATGAAAAGCTCGTGGAAAGTTGCCAAGCCTTACAAGATTACGTAGAGTATGTTAGTATAGTAAAGGAAAACCGCAGGGCAGGATTGAATCTTAACGACGCCGTAGAAAAAGCACTGGACCTTGCGGTAGAGCAGAAGTTTCTGAACGGCTATTTCGAGCGCCACAGGGCAAGGATAAAGACCATGAGTTTAACTGAATACGACGAAGAAGAAGCCAAAAAAGTCTTCCACGATGACGGCTACAATGAAGGCGTGGAGGCGGGAATTGCCCAGCAGAAAGCTGAGGACGAAAAAATCATTCAGGGAAAAGAGCTGGAATTACAACAAAGAGACTCTGTTTTACAACAAAAAATGAGCGAATTACAACAAAGAGACGCTGAGATAGCAAGGTTGAAAGCTATGCTGGAAGCAAAATAAAGATTGCAGAGTAGCAGAAAGGCGGTGGTTGAGCATGTCGAAATGAAGTGCACCCCAATTATTGGACACTTTAACTAGGCTGATTTTAAGGACTGATTCCTAAATTGTAAAGGAGTCAGTCCTTTTAATTTAACCTTGATTCTCTTTTCATTGTACCATTCG
>JAGHSB010000120.1 GCA_018066075.1 Candidatus Treponema scatequi | reverse complement strand
GGAAGATATCATTAAATAAATATTTATACAAATGACTAGTATATTTAATTCCACTTGCTCAAAATTTCTTTTTTCCGTAAAATTACGGCACTATGGAATTTACAAAAGAACAAATTGACGCGCTCGTTGTTAACGAAGTCGAAATCATGAAGAAAATTGCAGGCGAAATTAATGTTCGCGTGCAGCAGGTTAGTGCTGTATTAAGTCTTTTTGACGAAGGATGTACAGTAGCTTTTATCAGTCGTTATCGAAAGGAAAAAACTGACAACCTCGATGAAGTTGCAGTTACAAGTATCGATCACCTTTTTAAATCATATAAGAATCTTGAAGAAAGACGTCTTGAAATTGTAAAGGGAATTTTTGCGCAGGGCAAACTTACTGATTCCCTTTACAACGCTGCAATGTCAGCAACAACTTTGACAGCTCTCGAAGATCTTTGGGCTCCGTTCAAAAAGAAAAAGAAAACTCGCGGTATGGTTGCTGCAGAAAAAGGTCTCGAACCTTTGGCAGATGCAATGCTCGTGATGAATGATGCTGACATTGAAAAAGAAGCAGAAAAATATATCAAGACTGACAATGAAGATAAAGCTCTTAATGTGGAATCTGCAAAAGACGCACTCGATGGAGCAAAAGACATCATCGCAGAACGTGTATCTCAAGAAACTTCAAACCGCGAAGCAATTCATAAACTTTACATCTCAACAGGAAACATTGTCACAAAAGGAATCGTTCCTGAAGGACAAACAGAAGAGCAGGCTCAGAAAACTTCAACATATCAGATGTACTGGGATTACTCAGAACCACTCGACCAGCTCAAGCCACATCGCATTCTTGCAATCAATCGTGCAGAACGCGAAGGTGCTCTCGATGTAACAATTGATGTTGATGTAGATGCAGCAGTTGCAGAACTTCAGAAGAAAGCAGCTATCAATAATAAATATCACAAAGAAGCAATTGAAGACGGCGTTGTTCGTTTGCTCTCGCCTGCAGTTGTTCGTGAAATCAGAAGTGATGAAGCTGACGAAGCTGATGTTCATGGAATCGGTGTATTCAGTGAGAACTTGAAAAACCTTTTGATGACTCAGCCGATTAAAGGCAGCCGTGTTCTTGGTGTTGACCCTGGATACAGAAACGGAACTAAATGTGCCGCTCTCGATGAGACTGGAAAATATCTCGGCTTCTTTAAGATTTATCAGGAAATTAATCCGAAAGAAGCTTATGATTTGATTAACGAAGCAATTGATAAATATGACATTCAGGTTCTGGCAGTTGGAAATGGAACTGGAAGCCACGAAGTTCAGGAAATTGTAAGTAAAGTAATCAGTGAAAATTACAGCGATGCAGATGTTAAATATACTGTCGTTGATGAATCTGGTGCATCAGTTTATTCGGCAAGTCCTGTTGCTACAGAAGAGTTCCCTGATTTGGATGTTATGGTTCGTGGTGCGATTTCTATGGGACGTCGTTTGCAGGATCCGCTTGCAGAACTTGTTAAAATTGATCCAAAGGCTATCGGTGTTGGTCTTTACCAGCATGATGTTAACCAGAAGAAACTTGCAGACCAGCTTGATGAAGTTGTAAGTTCGGTTGTAAACAACGTTGGTGTAAATCTTAACACAGCATCTTACATGCTTTTGAAATATGTTTCTGGAATTACAACATCAACAGCAAAAAAAATTGTTGCTTATCGCGATGCAAATGGAAAGATTAAGAGCCGCGAAGAACTTAAAAAAGTTCCTGGACTTGGAACTAAAGCTTTTGAACAGTGTGCGGGATTTTTGAAAATCGCAGAAAGTTCAGATCCGCTTGATAACACTTGGGTTCACCCTGAAAACTACGACGCAGCCCGCGAAGTACTTCCACTCATTCAGAAGGGCGAGAAAGTTCCATCTGCACTTATCAAAGAAATTGCAGTAAAATATAATCTCGGTGAAACAACAGTTTCTGACATCGTAGAAGAACTTCAGAAACCAAACCGCGACCCTCGTGACGGATATCCGGCTCCTATCATGCAGAAAGGTGTAGTTCAGTTTGAGGACCTCAAGGAAGGAATGAAGGTAACTGGAAAGATTAAGAACGTTGTAGACTTTGGTGCTTTTGTTGATATCGGGTTGCATGAAACTGGTTTGATTCATGTTTCGGAATTGAGTGACAACTTTGTTAAAGATCCGATGGAAGTTGTTAAAGTTGGTGATGTTCACGAGTTTACAATCATCGGTCTTGATATGGACCGCCGTAGAATCAGTCTTTCGCTTAAGAGTGATGCTGCAAGCCGTATAGAGCATAAAGGTATGGGCGCTTCTGCTTCAAGTGGAACTGGCGCAAAAAAGATTGTCGTTGTTAAAAAAGGAACAGGTGCAAAACCTGGAGTTCGTCCTGTAACAAAAGACAGTGCACCAAACCGTGAACGCAGACCACAGCGTGAATATCAGGGCAGTGATGATGGAATGAGGTATAATCCATTCGCAGCTTTGTTGAAAAAGTAGTTTCAACAAACAAAATTTTTCGTTTTAAAATCGGGGCGCTTCGCGCCCTTATTTATTTTAAAT